>JAPLDC010000149.1 GCA_026391935.1 Bacteroidota bacterium
AATTGGATTTTATTATTTTTTTTTAAGAAACACTGACAAAGCAATTGTTTGGAAAACTGCAGCAATAGAAAAAGGAAGTGTCAGGATAATTGTTACTGCTACAGGTTCTATTAATGCCTTAACAACTGTTCAGGTAGGTACTCAAGTTTCAGGAACTATTTCCAAACTTTTTGCTGATTTCAATTCTGTAGTGAAGAAGGGTAAATTGATCGCATTATTGGATACCACTTTTCTTTCTGCCTCGAAAGAGGATGCCGAAGCAGCTGTTCAAAAAGCTTCTTTACAAGTCATTCAATCGAAACGTGAGTTTGAACGTGTGAAAATATTATTCGATAAAAATGTGATTTCTCAGTCGGAATATGACCTAGCATTGACAAGCTATGAAACTGCTGAAAGTATTTTAAAATCTGCCAAATCACAGTTTACCAGATCAAAAATAAATTTGCAATATGCTTTCGTTCGGGCCCCTATCAGTGGAACTATTATTTCTCGGAATATGGATGTCGGACAAACGGTGATCTCAAGTTTTAATTCTCCTGTGCTTTTTACTATTGCGAATGATCTTACTAAAATGCAGGTAAATGCGAATGTTGATGAAGCTGACATCGGACAAATTAAGATCGATCAAAAAGCTTTTTTTACGGTAGATGCTTATCCGAATGAATCTTTTAATGGTGTCATAAAACAGATCAGATTACAACCTACTGTTATTCAGAATGTGGTTAATTATACTGTGATTATAGATGTTCCAAACCCTGAGCTAAAACTTATGCCCGGACTTACCGCCAACATTAATATTATTGTGAATGAACATGATAATATTTTCAGAGTTTCTTCAAACGCGATTCGATTTCAGCCTCCGATTGAATATTTCGATAAGTCAGCTGTCTTATCTGATTCTGCTAAGAATTTTTGGAAAATTAAATTAATTCACAATAATGTGGTAAATAAGTTCAGTAACATAAAACAAGATTCTACTCATTATATCTGGATTAAAAAAGGGGATGCTATTTATCCTGAAAAAGTTGTAGTTGGATTATCTGATGATAGTTATGTGGAAATTTCAGGGAATATCAATCAGGGAATGGAAGTGGTAACCGGAATTAATAAAGAAGAAGTTACAGGTAGTAGCGTGAAAAATCCATTTATGCCAAGTATGAAACGTTCAGCTCCCAAAAAATAAAATTAATATGATGTCCGATATACTTATTTCTGTAAAGAATATTTGTAAAACCTATGGAATGGGTGAGATTGAGGTTCATGCGTTGAGTGATGTTAGTATTGATATAAACAAAGGTGAATTTATTGCGATTATGGGAGCGAGTGGGAGTGGCAAGTCTACTTTTATGAATATTATTGGTTGTCTAGATCGTCCATCAAAAGGTGCTTTTTTACTTGACGGGGCAGATGTAAATAAATTAGATAAGAATCAATTAGCTGAATTCCGAAACAAAAAAATTGGATTCATTTTCCAGTCTTTTAATATACTTGCAAGAACTTCGGCACTTGAAAATGTGGAATTGCCTCTTCTTTATAATAGCTCCGTATCTAACAAAGATAGAAAAGAAAGGGCTTGCCAGGCATTACGATCGGTTGGTTTGGCCGATCGTTTCAATTCTCTCCCAAATCAATTGTCGGGTGGACAGCAGCAACGGGTCGCAATAGCGCGTGCATTAGTAAATGAACCAATCGTAATTATGGCTGATGAACCAACTGGGAATTTGGATTCACGCACAAGTTATGAAATAATGGAAATTTTTCAGAATTTAAATAATAAAGGTATCACCATTGTGATGGTCACTCATGAACCCGATATTGCTCAGTTTGCTTTGAGTAATATTCTCTTTAAGGATGGAAAAATAATCGCTAATAATCTTGTAAAAGACAGGAAATTCGCAACAAAGGAATTGGAGATAATTAAACAACAAACTATTATAAATACAACTGTATGAAAATCGGAAATTTATTAATAGTGGCTTATCGTTCTTTGAGTCGGAATAAACTCCGCACATTTCTTACAATGTTAGGAATTATTATAGGCGTTGCCTCTGTAATTGCTATGCTTGCTATTGGTGAAGGTTCAAAGCAAAATATTCAGGCTTCTATTTCCAGTTTGGGGACAAATTCAGTAATGATTATGCCGGGTTCAATTACACAAGGTGGCGTTCATCTGGAAGCAGGTTCTCAGCAAAGTTTATCTCGTGAAGATGCTGAAGCTATTGGACTCAAATGTGATGCAGTAAAATTTATTTCTCCAGTCATTCAAACCGGAGCGCAAATTATTGCAGGCTCACAAAATTGGAGAACAATGGTTTTAGGAGTATTTCCGGATTATTTTTTTGCGCGAAATCTTACCATACAAAATGGAGCTGTTTTCAGTCTGTCGGAAGATAAAGCTGCTGCAAAAGTATGTGTGATTGGGCTAACTGTTTCTACAAATCTATTTGGTGAAAACGCTGATCCTATCGGACAAACAATTCGTATCAACCGCATTCCTTTTAAGATAATAGGGCTGTTGGATAAAAAGGGGCAGAATACATTCGGACAGGATCAGGATGATATTATTATTGCTCCTTTTGCCACTGTTCAGAAACGTATTTTGTCTACCACGAATGTTCACATGATAATGGCATCAGCACAAACGGAAGCGCAGATTGATGAAGCGAAAGAGCAGATATCACAATTATTACGTGTACGTCATAAAATTTTAAGTGAAGAGGATGATGATTTTATGGTAAGAACGCAAAGTGATCTCAGTAACATATTTGGTAGTATTTCAAAGGTGCTTACAATCTTATTGGCGAGCATTGCTAGTATATCATTGCTTGTAGGTGGAATAGGAATCATGAATATCATGCTCGTTTCGGTGACAGAACGGACACGAGAAATTGGAATTCGATTAGCGGTTGGAGCTAAAAGCAGAGATGTATTAATTCAATTCATGATCGAATCTATATTCATCAGTTTTCTTGGTGGTTTTGTAGGAATCGCTTTTGGAATCTTTATTTCTATGATGGTAGCCAGCTTTGGTGGATGGCCGGTTTCTGTGACAATTTTTTCAATCGTATTATCGTTTTTGTTTTCTGCTATAGTTGGTTTATTTTTTGGATGGTACCCTGCTCGTAAAGCTGCAAATTTAAACCCTATTGATGCTTTACGATATGAATAGATATATTTTGAATGTTCTACCTGTAATAAATAAATATAAATTTTAAAATCAAGCAATAATGAAAGGATTTAAAGCAAACATCGAAAAGGACGCATTGCAAAATACAAATTTTCGCAAGGTGTTGTATACTGCAAAGTATTGTCAATTAGTATTGATGAGCCTGAAACCACTAGAGGAAATTGGAGAAGAAATTCATGAGAAGAATGATCAGTTCTTTCGTTTTGAAAGTGGAAAGGGCAAAGTTATAATTGATAGTATCGAGTATATCGTTAATGATGGTGATGTTGTGGTAATACCTGCAGGGGCAAAACACAATGTTATTAATACTGATAATACAAATGCACTAAAAATGTATACTATTTATTCTCCTGCTCATCATAAAGATGGAATAATCCGAGCTACAAAACAAGACGCTTTAAAATATGAAGAGGAATTTGAAGGAGCTACAACAGAATAATTTATAGAGGAGCTTATCGGATTAATAAAACTTGATTAGGATATTGATCGCTTAATGATTTGCAAAAAAATCAGAATTTAGTTACTGATTTGATAATAAATTAAAAAAAGTGTAGAGACCAACATGACCAAGAAAGTGATGCCTCCAAAGATATTTGACCATTTGCCATTGGTATATTCTCCCATTATTTTTTTCTGATTGCAAATATGT
>JAPLDC010000392.1 GCA_026391935.1 Bacteroidota bacterium
TATCTTGTGTTAATTGAAAAGAAATGTGTTGAGGGTATTGAGAAGAATTATCTGTTAAAACAAATTCTCTTTTTCTGAATTTTTCAGATACTTGTTGCGCTTCGCCTTTTACTTTTAAGATCCCGGTGATGTCCATTTTGCTAATTGTTTATATAGTTATTATTATTATTGATTCAATTTTGTTTAATGATGGAAAGATAATAAAACCTTCCAAGCTTCTTCCACTTTATTATTTTCTAATAATCCTTTTGCGATATGATGCAAATGATCTTCCAGGTGATTCAGGTTTTTTCCATACATTTCAAAAGCTTCATTAATAGCTCCGGAATTTTTGTATTTCATAACATCTTTCTCGGATGGGATTTTCTCAATATTACCCAATTGCCCCAAATTATTTCCTGAAAGAACATTTGATTTGCGAATATAATCAGGAATCATGTCAATTCCAATTCCCAAATTTTGCAGGGGCTTTGCAACTTCAAACAGTGCATCTCCGTTTGATCTGCTGTACCAATTTCCACCCATTCGTGCAACCAGATCTATTTTTTTTGGGTCGATCTGCTTGTTATCATCCAATATGTTTTCATTTATATGCATAAGAACGACTTCACATATGATCAAATTTCCGGCACCTCCTTTATCGCCAAGTTCGATAACCTGCTTAACAATGCATTCAAGTTGTGCAGGTGATTCTTTGACTCTATAAGGTTTTATCATTTTAGATTCTACCTGAGTAAAACCCGCTTTAATAAATTCATTAGTGCCTTTTGGATATTCAGTACTTGCCAAACTCATTTGTTGTACCATATCATAGTTTACCACATTGATAACAACTTCCGGCACTTCTTTAATGTTTTCGTATGTGTTTTTAGTGCTACCCGTTCTTCCGCTTCTCGCTGGGGAAAAAATCGCAATTGGAGGATTCGCACTAAAAATATTAAAGAAACTGAAAGGTGCAAGGTTTGGTCTTCCTTCCTTATCGATAGTGCTTGCAAAGGCAATTGGACGCGGAGCAACAGCACCTAAAAGGTAACTGTGCAATACAGATGTTGAAACTTCTTTTGGGTCTATAGTAAGCATTGTCTTATTTCTCTGACAAAAATAAAACATTATTCAAAAGCCTGCTAATTATGTTATCAACGGTTCATCGGCCAATTGTTGAAATGTATTAATAGATTTTTTTTAAGGATTATTTTCTGTGAATACTCAGTTTTCGGTAAATAATTTTATCTTTGCAATCCAAATCAATGGAAATGCGGATGTGGCATTTTTTGCGTTGAAGCAAAAACTCAGCAGCGACAGTGAAATTGGATTAGAGTAGAATAATAATTATGCGGATGTGGCGTAATGGCAGCCGCGCCAGACTTAGGATCTGGTGCCGAGAGGCGTGGGGGTTCGAGTCCCTTCATCCGCACAAAAAGAAACCGTAAGTAGCATTTTAGCTACTTACGGTTTTCTGTTTAATGATAAAGTAACAATAATACACTATTCGTTATTTGCCCTGTTTAACAGCAACCACTCTCAGGTGTGCAGCAAGAAGCTGTTTTTTCTGCATAGACTGTTATACTGTATATTACCGTTGGATTACGCTTGTATGTTTCGATTTCAGCAGCACTTAAATAATTTACTAAAATATCATCAGGGACAATTATTGGTTTCTCTTTCTGTAGTGTGATGTTTTTAAAGCCTGCACTTTCTATGTAGCTCAGGTATTCGTTTTTAGGAATAGCGCTTGCCACACATCCGGCATACATTTCGGCAGCTGATTTTATTTTTTCAGGCAATTCTCCTGTAAGTACTATGTCTGAAATGCTAAAGTGTCCGCCTGTTTTAAGTACACGGAATATTTCCTGAAATACAGCTT
>JAPLDC010000267.1 GCA_026391935.1 Bacteroidota bacterium
AAAGATGGTTTTGATTCAGTTAAAGTAACGACTAGCAAAGCACAATTTTATGAGGCAAGAAAACAAATGGTTTATCAGTTTAAAATGGAAAATTATATTCCTTCTGTTAAAGCAAAGGTCGAATTGAACGCTTCTTATACAAAAGGAAATAGTAATGCTCCGGATTTTAAATTTCTTCAATATGATGGTAATCCGAATACCAATAGCTATAATATAGATCCAGGAGTACATGACATAGAAAGATTTTATCGTTATCTTTCAGATAATCTTTTTGATTCCAGAATATCTTTAGAAATCCCATTGAGTGATAAACCTGGATTAACTCGGAAATTAAGATTTGGCGGAGCGTATCAAGATGATAAAACCCATAACGACCAATATCGCTATTATCTTGGCAAGGATGGCCTTAATGCACCACAGCTTCAGAATAATGATATTAATTCATATTTCAATTTAGATCAATTTGATATTTCAAATGGAACAACTGTTGGAGGTATTCCTTTTAGCACACTTAATTGGTATTACAATCGGGATGAAAATCCTACAGATCACACATTTGGTAAAAGTAAAATTTCTGCAGCTTATGTGATGATTGACTATGCTATCATTTCCAGGTTAAGGATTTCAGGGGGGATTCGTGAAGAGCATACGAATATGTTTACAGATATAAATAAATTTGATTCACTTGGGTTAAGTGATACCGATCCTCGAAGATTTTATAAAGAAGGTACATTGCCAGCTACACCAGGCAGAATAAATAAAACAAATTTCTTGCCGAGTGCAACCATCATTTATAAATTAATTGATAAAGAAGAAAATCCTACTAATATTCGACTAGGCTATAGTCAAACAGTTGCACGTCCAAGTTTAAGAGAAATTTCGAACGTTACCAATTTTGATAATGAACTTCAGGTTAACGTTACAGGTAATCCTAATCTTAAAATGGTAGAGATTAAAAATTACGATTTTAGAATTGAATCTTATTTTAAAAACAAGGACAACATCTCATTAAGCGTATTTTATAAAGAGTTTAAAAATCATATTGAATTGGAACGTGCGGATAATTATTATTGGCAAAATGTTGATAAATCCCATGTTACAGGAGTTGAGCTTGAAGGAAGAAAAGGCATTATTAAAGGACTTGAATTCCGTGCGAATGTAACATTAGTTAAATCATATACTTCCTATGTAAGGACATTGCCATTAATAAATGGAATAAATGTTACTTATGTATACGAAGATACCGTTAAACGGACAATGTTTGGACAAGCACCTTACATTGTGAATGCAATATTGTCATACACATCCGATACACTCGGATTTACTGCTACTCTTAGCTATAATATTCAAGGTCCACGATTGGTCATTGGATCTAATAATAAATCAATCCCTGATGTTTATGAACTTCAAAGGCATTTATTGGATTTTAAAATAAGTAAGAAATTTGGAAAACATTTAAGTGCAAGTTTTACTATTAAAGATATATTAAACTCTAAAATTACTAGAGCATATAAATTTAATGATGGATATGATGTAATTTATGATCAATACAGATGGGGGACAAACTACTTGTTGGGAATATCATATAAGTTGTAAAAAAATAAAAAACACAAATGAAAAAAAATATCACTTTACTTTTTCTTCTGTTTATATTTTTTGTTTCTGCAAAAGCGCAAATACAAAATGTAATAGTTGAAAAATACTATGTTTCGGATACTTTAGATGCAACTGATAGCACTAATTTTTTTGCAGATCCTACTTATTTAACTCCTATTTTGCCTGTTGATTCAATTACATACAGAGTATATGTTCAGTTAGATTCAGGGTATAAGATCAAAAAAATATATGGTACTACTTGTAATCCTCTTAAAATTATTAGTACAGCAAATTTTTTTAATAATATAGATAGACCAAGTGAATATTTTGGTTATCAGATCGTCAAAAATTATTTTTCCAGCAATCCAACTCTTGCATTAGATAGCTGGTTAACCCTTGGATTGTGCGCAAAAAATACAACCGGATCGTTAAGATATAGAGGTGTTTTAAAAACAGATGATCCTGACGGATCTTTTATAGGAGGAACAAATAATGGAGGAGGAACGGAAAGTATTATTGGAGGTATTGTTCAGAATAATGATGTCATAGCTGGTATTCCAATAGATACAGCTGACGGAATGGAAATAAATACAAGTACATTTAGTACTCCTTTTTGGAATGGGATCACAGACCTTTCGTCCGTTGATACAACTGTTTTTGGTAATGTAAATATAGGCTCTCAATTTATTAACACTTCCGGATTTCTTCAAGAAACAACAGGGGCAAGTGGCGATTCTCTTTTAGGAAATAAAGTGTTGGTTGCCCAATTAACTACAACTGGTACTATAACTTTTGAATTGAATCTTGAATTGATAGATCCTTCTGGAGCAAGTCTTAATGTAGTTTCGCACGATTGTGGAATTCCTGTTACCGGTGACACAATTATTAGTGGCTTGTTGAAATATCCACCAGATCCTCCTGTGTGTGGATGTAAAGATCCTAATTTCCTTGAATACAATCAGACAGCACCTTGTTCTGATTCAAGTAAATGTTTAACTCGAATTGTTTTCGGATGCACGGATACGTTAGCTTGTAATTACGACCCTCACGCTAATTATAATATTCAGTATTTATGTTGTTATCCTGGAAGTTGCGCTAACAGAGACATTTCTCTTGTTTGTCCAAGTATAGCTGGTGATGGAGGATTTGTGGTTTACCCGAATCCTGCAAGCACGCAAATTTCTTTGCAGTTTTCTTCAGGAAATAATAATCAAACAAAATATGCAATTTTTGATTCCTATGGAACTTCTGTTCTTGAAAAAGATCTAGGAGAAAGATCAGGAAGCATTGTTGAACAGATTGATGTTTCTGATTTTCATCCCGGAATATATTTTGTCCGATTATTTATTGGGACAACAATGGAAAGTACAACTTTTATGAAACAATAAGGATTGATTAATTATGAAGAGCTAATCTATAAAAAAATGAAAAGAAAATTTGCAATACTACTTTTTATCGGAATGTTTTTTGCGATGATAAGCAGTTGTAAAAAACCATCAAATCCAGTATTAGACATTGAAACGGGTACTGTTACAGATATTTCAGGTCATACCTATAAAACTGTAAAAATTGGTAAGCAATGGTGGATGGCTGAAGATTTAAGAGTTACTAAATATTGCGACAGTAGTTTTATTGCGCTTGTTGGTGCTCCTCCAACAGATACAACGTGGAGCCAACATACGACAGGTGCATACTGCAACAATTTAGATCCATTTGGAAATGTGATTGGAGTATTTTATAATTATTATGCCATTTCTGATCCTCGTGGAATAGCGCCTATAGGCTGGCACATCCCGTCTGATGATGAATGGAAAGAGATGGAACAGCATCTTGGTATGAGCGCTGCTGCTGCAGATAATACTGGTTGGAGAGGAACACATGAGGGGGAAAAATTGAAAGTTGTGAGAGGAACCATTAATGGTTGGTCTGACTATGGAAACATTTGGTCTACTAACGAAAGTGGTTTCAGTGCTCTTGCCGGTGGTTGTCGAATGTTTAATGGTAGTTTCGGAGATCCGGGACAATACAGCACAGGTTTTTGGTGGACAATTTCTACACAAAGTACTGATAAAGCTTGGTATCGTTACCTTGATTACAAAAATGCAAACGTGTTTAGATATTATGGACTAAAAACATACGGATTCAGTATTAGATGTGTTAAGGATTAAAATGCAAATGAAAAAAACAATTATATTTCTTCTATTGTTATTACCACTGACTGTATTTTGTTCAGATAATGATACAGCTAAAATCAGCAGTGATTCAATTAAAACAAATAAAATGGAATTAGGTATGTCTTTTTCTCCTGATTTCTGCTTCAGAAAGTTAAAGCCTGCTGCTGATAGTAAATGGATTGCAGATATTAGAGATACTCTTGAAGTTCCTAAATTTGGTTATACTGTTGGAGCTAATTTTACATTTAAAGTAAATAATAAAATTGATCTTGAAACAGGTGTTTTCTTTTCTGATAGTGGCGAAAAAACAAAAAAATATTCTTTAGTTGACGTTCCTTCAGGGCAAAAGGCAATAAAATATTCTTGTAATTTTCATGATTATTATTTGAACATTCCTGTTAAAGTGAATTATTATTTTCTAATACATAAACTTAATTTCTATCTAACGGCTGGAATTTCTGCGAATATTTTTGTTTACCAAAAAACAACACTGATTACTAGTTATGGCAACTCAGATTCCAAAACTACTTCTAAATCCACCCCCGGATTTTCTAGAGTGAATATTGCTGTGCTTGCAGGATTTGGAATAAAGTATCCTGTTACTAATAAAATCAATCTAAAGATTGAACCTTTATATATGCATTCGGCGACGTCAATAATAAAAGCTCCAATTAAAACATACTTTTATTCGTTAGGTGTTAATGTTGGAATTTGTCAAAAATTTTAATTTGTTTATTTCAGTAGTATGAAAAAAATAATTTTATTCTGTTTCTTGCTTATTTCCTTTTTATCAGGTTATTCTCAACAAGATTTATTAGCAGCAAAAAATAATGAAGAATTGCAAAAAAAACTAGATAGTGCCTTGGTCTCATCCTATTTTATTACAATCGATGATGCAGGAAAAATTCTAGAAAAACCTTCTCATTTAAAGGATAGTACTTATAAATACTCAAATGGCATATTGAGATATTCATTTGATTATGTTGCTAATTATGTTGATAGTACTTCAAAAGGGAGGCTCTTTTTTAGTTATGAGCAATATAGAGATTTAGAGATGGCTAAAAATACCTACACGAGTATCAAAACTGAAAACGAAAAAAATAACTTGATTACGGCCTTAAATGATATAGGTGATGACGCATTTTTGCAGAAAGATTATTTGAATGAACCTTTTATTATTATTAGAAAGGGAAATAAAATATTTAAATTAAAGGTTTACTATGTCACCAGTCAAGCTTCTCTTGATGCATTAATAAGCACAGCGAAGTTAATGGTCTCCCTCCATTAATTATCACACCCTATTTGTTAAATTACTGTTAATTAAAAGGAGTGTTTGGTAATATTTAGTTTCCAACATCATCATAGTTTGATAATCAGTACATAACTATGGAACAATCTCTTGAATATAATTTCGTACCAGAATTAACTTGATAAATATAAACCAATAAACATACAATGAACAACTATTACTAATTGTTGAGCATTGTTAAAAACAAAACAAAAACCTTAAACTCATGAAAAAATTTTCCCACTTAATAGCGACAGTAATTATTGCTGTTGTTACGATGGAATCCGGAGTAGCTCAGACCAACTTAGGAGCCTCTTGCGGCTGCCCAACGGTATCTACACGACCGACAGTAAACTTGTCGACATTAGCAGTAAGCGGAGGCGCTTCCGATGGAGACTTGTTAGCTAACACAATATTAACATGTGATAAATTATGGGTGCTAGATAAAAAGATCTATGTACCGAATGGGATAACATTAACAATTCAACCAGGAACAGTAGTAAAAGGTATGAATACAGGTGTTCCTGCAACAGCAACAGCATTGATCGTATCCCGTGGTGGAAAGATTTTCGCAGATGGAAGCGCAGATTGTCAAATAGTATTTACTGCAATGGCAGATCCAATGGATGGAACGTATGCAGCTCATAACGTAGGTCAATGGGGCGGTTTAGTATTAGCCGGTCAGGCATCAAATAACTTAACGTTAGCAAAAAATGGTCCTTTTGCAGCAGGCGTTGGTGATGGAAAAATTGCAGTAGCAGATGGTTTAGGAACCTTTGAAGGTTTTGCAACCTCAGATTTTAGAGATCAGTTTGGTGTGAATTTAACAACTCCACAAGCAGGATACTTAACAAATTTTGATGATAACGACAACTCGGGAATATTAACTTATGTATCAGTAAGATATGCAGGTCAGATCTTAACAGTAGGTGGTGAGTTGAATGGAATCTCTTTCGGTTCAGTAGGAAGAGGAACAACAGTAGACCACGTAGAAGTTGTATCAGCGGCAGATGACAATATGGAATTCTGGGGCGGAACCGTAAATATAAAAAATGCAGTATTCATGTTTGGAAACGATGATATGTTTGACTGGGATGACGGATACAGCGGAAAAGTTCAAAACGTATTTTCAGTAGGAGTATCATCAAACGATACATTAGGTACTGTAACAGGTGCAGGAGACAATGGTTTTGAAATGGATGCAGATGATCAACAATCAGGAAACGGTTCAGGAGTAGCAATAGGCACTATAGCAGCAGGAGGTTACCGTTCTCATCCAATCATTTACAACTGTACAATGATAGGAACAAACAAAAGAAAAGAGAATTCAGATAACACAGGTATGGCAGCGATTATGGCAAAAGAATTGACAGAAGG
>JAPLDC010000435.1 GCA_026391935.1 Bacteroidota bacterium
ATTGCTGCTAAGGCAATTGCAAGATAAAGTAGGCTAAATACAAATGTTAATATCCATTTTATTTCAAGAAGCGTATCGTATTCATAATTTTCAAAAAAAGTTAGAGAAGGAGGCATTGTAAAATCCATATTGAAATCCCAAGCTTTCAGCAGGGCATTGATGTTCTTAAACAGAAAGTCTCTGTAATAGCCTGTAGATATTGTCAAGCAGGCAATAACAATAAGTGGAATATAAACGGTTAAGATATTTTTTCTGGTTTTCACGTTGCTAAAATTACAATTTAATTTTTTTAATTTAAATTATAATTACACTGTGACGAATCTCAGAGTATTTTCGACATATTAAATTCGCTATTGGTCTAATTTCCATTTTTTAGAAGCAACCTTTTTTTGAATTTTAACGTTATTAAACAAACATTACATATGTAAGAAATTTCATAAAAATGTATTTTTTGTAAATAGTTTTAAAAATGATTTAGATCATGAAAAAAGAAATTCTCTCCATTTCTTTCCTTGTTTCGTTGCTTATTTCTCCTTTTATAGGCACTTCTGCTACTTATTATTCTCGTTTGACAGGTAATTGGACAAGTCCAACAACATGGTCTACTAGCGCCTGTGGTGGTGCTGCCGCCTCAACAATTCCTGGTTTATCAGACAATGTAGTAATTTGTGCAGGAAAAACTGTTACAATGAATGGTGCTCCCGGAGCATGTTTGTCGCTAACCATTAGCGGAACTGCAAATTGGACTAGCGCAACAGCAATCACAAATGTAGGAGTAGGTGGATTGACCTTAAACAATGGGAGTGCTTTAACAGGAAGTGCAATCGGGACAATAAATGTTTCCGGACCAATGAATGTTGTTTCCGGAGCATCTGTTACGCTTGGGGGGATCAATCTTACCGTTACAGGAACAAGTACATTAGATGGAACCTTAAGTGCTAACAATCTTGGCGGTGCAAAAGCATTTACAAATTTTGTAATTAATTCTGCAGGAAGCTTCACGAGCACTGTTGCGGAAACATATTCTATTTCAGGAAATTTGACAATGAATGGCGGAAGTTTGACAGGAACATCCACAGGCATATTTAATGTGGCTGGAGATTATATCATTTCTGCCGGTACTAACGCTACAATTGGGAACATCCAATTGACCATCACTGGACTAACATCCATCAATGGAACCCTAACTGATAATAGTACCGGAGGTTCT
Source organism: Bacteroidota bacterium (assembly GCA_026391935.1). Lineage (GTDB taxonomy): Bacteria > Bacteroidota > Bacteroidia > 2-12-FULL-35-15 > 2-12-FULL-35-15 > 2-12-FULL-35-15. The sequence goes on from JAPLDC010000435.1 coordinate 1,211, forward strand.
AATACCTTTGGAAATGTCAACTTAAATTCAACAGGGAAAATTAATAATACTTCCGCTGAAACATATACTATAACAGGGAATCTTAATACATATGGAGGTGATTTTCTAGCTGTAGGTGCTACACCTATTTTTAATATTGCAGGGAATTTCAACGTTGTAAGCGGTATTTGTGATATCAGTAGAATAAAACTAACCATTTCCGGGATAACTACAATTTCGGGGACACTTGATATCAATAGTATAAGAGGGACAAAAACTTTTAATGATATTGTTGTTACCTCTACTGGCGTTTTTAATTCTGTTGCCAAAGAGGATTATGTGGTCAATGGAAATATCCAGGTAAATGGGACGTTTTTTGCTAACGTTGGGATCTTCACCTTAGCAGGATTAGGGAAAACAATTACAGGGGCCACGGCACTTATTTTTGATGATATTGTATGTAATGGTCAATATACGAATTTTGCATCTACTAAGCTGACAACCAGACTTAAAGGTTCTGGCACTTGGACTCAAGGTTCAACTGGTGTTTTAGATCTTGGTATTACCGATGCTAATTTTACAGTAACATCGTTTAAAGCAGCTACTTCTGGAAATACTGTTATTTATAGTTTATCTGCTGGTGGAACCGGAGGTGCACAGACAATTAAAACGCCAACTGATTTGACTTATTCAAATCTCACAACATCAGGAAATGGAATAAAGACTTTGTTTGCTTCAACAACACTAAATAGTAGTTTACTTATTTCTGCCTCTACCACTTTGGCAACAGGAAATAAGAATCTGTTAGTTGGTGGAAATTTTACGAATAATGGCACCTTTACTGCCGGTTCCGCAATAGTTTCACTTAATGGTACTTTAGCTCAAGTGTTAGGTGGGACAACTATAACGGCATTTAATAATCTGACAGTTTCTAATGCAAGCGCCATTGTTTCGGCTGCTACTAATTTTAGTGTAGCTTCTTCATTAAATATTGGTGCAGGAGCAATCCTTTCTCCAAATGCTACAATAATTGTAAGCGGTCCAGGAACATTAACCGGGAATGGAACTGCTCGCGTAACCCGAATTGCTACAACACCTGATTTTTTATCACAATACACAATTTCAGGTAAAACACTTTCAGGATTGAATGTTGATTTTATTGGAGCAGGAAATCAGTCGGTGAATACATTGAATTATGGTTCATTAACCGTTAGTACCAATGGAAGCAGAACCGTTATTTTTCCTTCATCGATTGTTGGCGTTTCAAATATTTTCTCTCCTTCTTTAATAGCAACCACTTATGTTGTTTCAGGAAACACCATTAATATGAATGGGACGGTTTCTCAAATAATTCCTGCTTTTAATTACAATAATTTAACCTCTTCTTCAACAGGAGCAAGAACGCTTTCTTCGTCCGGAACAATTGGAGTGGCAGGTGTTTTCACGCCTTTTACGAATACCTATACGATAGCAGGAAGTACAATCGATTTTAATGGAACTGTTCCGCAGTCTGTGCCTGCTTTTAATTATTATAACTTAACATCTTCATCTGCTGGTAGTCGAACACTTCCGGCAACAGGTACTGTGGGAGTTGCAAGCACTTTTATTCCTGGAACAAATTCATTTATCAATACAGGAAGTACCATCAATTTTAATGGTACAATTTCTCAAAATCTTCCCGCCTTTACTTATAATAATATGATTACCTCAGGTAGCGGATCAAAAATATTGACCGGGAATATTATTGTTCAAACCAACCTCACCATAGCTAGCAATTTAGATGTTTCAGCTTCTAATTATTCCATTACTATTAAAAAAGATTGGGTAAATAATGGAACTTTTTCTGCTCAAAATGGGGCCGTACTATTTAATGGGGCAGCGGCTCAAACCTTATCAGGGACAGGAAGCACCACCTTTAATCAGGTAGATATTAACAATACGAGTGGCGGAGTAAAATTAACAAGTGGAACGTATATATTAAATTCAGTAATTAATCCTTTGAGTGGGAACTTTAATACAAACGGTCAAAATTTCACAATGCTATCTTCTTCCTCAAAAACTGCAAGGATAGGTCAGGTTGCTGCAACTGCTTCTTTGAGTGGTAATTTTATTATTCAGCGTTACCTTTCTTCCAGAAATGCTACTTATGCTGATTTATCTTCGACTGTTCAAAGTTCAACAATAAATGATTGGGATGCGGAATTGCCGGCGATAAGTTATACACACGCCCCTCCAAGTTCATTAGCCTCAGCGTACACGTATGATGAAACCGGAGATGCTTATGTTGCAATTACCAGTGCTACTACACCTTTGTTACCCGGTAAAGGATATGAAGTGTTTCTTGCGGGTGATTACAGCTATGCTAGTCTGCCCAATACAACGATGGATGCTATTGGTGTTCCTAATCAAGGAAATAAAAATTTAAGCAGTTTGATTTCAAATAATGTTCAAGGTTGGAATTTGGTAGGAAATCCTTTTGCTTCTAATGTTTCCTGGGCAAGTATTTACGCTGCTTCAGGAAGTGCCGCTAGCGGATTATATGATTATATAGAAATGTATGATTATACTATTGCTGACTGGCATGGATACACTTCAGCGTCTGCAATTGAAATAGGATCAGCACAAGGTTTTTGGGTGTATGGATTGCCTGGAGCAACATCGCTTACATTGATTATTCCTGAATCTTCAAAAACAACAACATCGAACAGTACAATTAAAACAGCTTCACTATTGGAGGACTATTTCACATTAAAGATGTCGAATGAAGAGGGAAATTTGGCGCATACATTTAAAATAGCTGCAAATTCTAATTCCTT
>JAPLDC010000378.1 GCA_026391935.1 Bacteroidota bacterium
TTCCAATCATCTGTAATTACTGATTTTGCAGTATGTGGTGCATTTTTTATCACGTTATCATCCTTGTCAGCTTTTCCTGCAGTGATCTCGTCAATTTCTTTTTTAATAGAAATCATTGCTGAGCAAAAACGATCCAACTCCTCTTTTGACTCACTTTCTGTTGGCTCTATCATCAACGTATCGTGAACAGGGAACGAAACTGTCTGCGCATGATAACCATAATCCATCAATCGTTTTGCTATATCACCTACTTCTACACCACTTTGACGTTTAAATTCAACACAATCCAAAATCATTTCATGAGCACATCGTCCATTTTTACCGACATACAATGTTGGATAAAATCCATTTAATGATTCTTTTATATAGTTTGCATTTAAAATCGCTGTTTTTGTGGCCTCGGCTAATCCTTCTCCACCAAGCATTTTTATATATCCATAAGATATCAATAAGATCAACGAACTTCCGAAAGGAGAAGCAGAAACAGCAGAAATCCCTTTTTCTCCACCTGTTTTTACCAATGTATGTGATGGTAAAAATGGCACCAATTGTTTTGCCACACCAATTGGACCAACACCTGGACCACCACCTCCATGAGGAATAGCAAACGTTTTATGTAAATTAAGATGGCAAACATCGGCACCAATGTTACCCGGAGAAGTTAATCCAACCTGTGCATTCATATTCGCTCCATCCATGTATACTTGTCCGCCATTTTCATGGATGATATTTGTGATATCAATGATGCTCTCTTCATAAACACCATGAGTACTTGGATAAGTAACCATCAGACATGATAAATTATCTTTGTGAAGCGTCGCTTTTTCACGCATGTCATTTACATCGATATTTCCTTTTTCATCACATTTTACCAAAACGATCTTCATACCACACATTGCGGCACTGGCAGGATTTGTACCATGTGCCGATGTTGGAATTAAGGCAATGTTACGGTGTGCATCACCACGGGATTGATGATACGCCTGAATTACTAATAGCCCTGCATACTCACCTTGTGCACCACTATTCGGCTGAAAACTCATTTTTGAAAAGCCGGTGATCTCACTCAAACAACGGTCCAATTCATTTATCATTTCAAGATAACCTGCCGCTTGCTCCATAGGAACAAATGGATGAATGTGAGCAAATTCAGGCCAAGTGATCGGCATTAATTCAGATGCAGCATTTAATTTCATTGTACAAGAACCCAAAGAGATCATTGAATGCGTCAAAGAAAGATCTTTATTTTCCAGCCTTTTAATGTAACGCATCATTTCAGATTCAGAATGATACGAATTGAAAATCGGATGTGTTAAAATTGCAGATTTACGGATATTGATCACCGGTTTTTGACCGAAAACAATTTCTTGTGATACCTTTGCAGATGGCTTGTTTACAGCTTTTGCAAAAATTTCAATGATGGCATTCAAATCATTGGCATCCGTTGTTTGATCCAGAGAAATTACAATTCCTTTGTCGGTATATCGGAAATTTATTTCAGCAACTTCAGCCAATTGTTTGATTTTGGCGTTGAAGGACTCCCCCTTTTCAAAGGGGGCAGGGGGATTAATTTTTATGGTGTCGAAATAATTGTCATTTTCAATTCCGTATCCCAATTTTTTTAATTCACTGGCCAATGCAACTGCAGAAAGATGCACCTGTTGCGCGATTCCTTTAATTCCTTCCGGACCATGATAAACAGCGAACATACTTGCCATAATAGCCAACAAAGCCTGAGCAGTACAAATATTAGATGTCGCCTTATCTCTGCGGATATGCTGTTCACGTGTTTGCAAGGCCATACGCAAAGCAGGATTACCATGAGCATCGATAGAAACACCTATGATTCGACCAGGAATTATTCGTTTAAATTCTTCACGACAAGCAAAAAATGCAGCGTGAGGACCACCATATCCCATTGGAACACCAAATCGTTGAGAGTTTCCAACAACAACATCAGCACCCCACTCACCAGGAGGAGTTAATAAAACTAAACTTAAAATATCAGCGGCAACAGCAACTGTAACTCCTTTTGATTTTACATTTTTAACAAATTCAGCATAATCATTTACCTTTCCATCAATAGAAGGATATTGAAGCATGACACCATAAACGGAATCGTCTAATTTTTCTGTTTTCCAGTCACCGATCAACAATTCAATTCCCAAAGGTTTTGAACGTGTTTTTAACAAATCAATGGTCTGAGGAAAACATTCGTTGGACACAAAAAATTTATTTGCTCCATTTTTTGCCTGATCGCGGTTACGATTATTGAACAACATTACCATCGCTTCTGCAGCTGCAGTAGCTTCATCCAACAAAGAAGCGTTTGCTATTTCCATACCGGTCAGATCCATGATCATCGTTTGAAAATTCAACAATGCTTCTAATCGGCCTTGAGAAATTTCGGCTTGATAAGGTGTGTAAGCAGTATACCAACCTGGATTTTCCAAAACATTACGTTGAACAACAGGAGGAACAATTGTATTGTAATATCCTAAACCAATATATGTTTTGAACACTTTATTTTTTGCTGCAATCGTTCGCAAATGTTTGTGGTAATCATATTCAGTCATTCCGACAGCCAGATTCAAAGGCTTTTTCAATCTAATTGCAGAAGGAATAGTTTGATCGATAAGATCATCAAGACTTTTTGCTCCAATCTTCGAAAGCATTACTTTTACATCGTTTGCACGAGGTCCGTTATGACGGTTAACAAATTTGTCGGTTGTAATCATGGTTCTGTTTTTTTTGAGGAATACAAATATACCAAAGGAATTTATAATTCCGAGGATTGTTTTTATAAAGAAATAAAAAAAATCAACCATAACACAATAGTGAACAAGAATATGATTTATCGCATTGTTTTATCTCAAAATAAACTTTGGAAAACAGACATTCCTTAAAAGAAAATGCTCAACTAATTATTTAAATTTCGATATAATTATAGAATAGTTATCTTTGAGAAAATCTTATTATTTTAAAAATGTTAAAAAATATTTCAGTTTTTCTAAGTATCGTTTTAGTACTATTTTCTTTCAATGGATTTTCTCAAAAAGGGAAAGACACTTTATTGTTGCTGAATGGCAGTATTATTATTGGAACTGTTATTGACACTACCAACGGTGTCACAAATCTCAAAAACCCAAAAGACAGCCTCAAGAATCTAATCGTTGAAAATGACCGCATCTTTTCAATTTCAAATTCAAAAGGCGAAAGTATAATTTATGTTTATGATACAATTATTGGTAATGAATTTACAATTGAAGAAATGCGCTACTTTATAAAAGGAGAGCAAGATGCTGAAAATGGATTCAAAGCGAAAGGGGCATTTTGGGCAAACGTGGTTTTAGGAGCAGCGGGTGCGGTAACCGGAAGTTTTTTATGTCCTATTCCTCCATTTGCATTTACAGCCTTAACTGGCTTGCCGAAAGTGAATATCAATCACAATACAGTTTCTAACATTGATTTTCTAAAGCACGATACATATATTATGGGCTATGAAAGAGTTGCCCGAAAAAAGAGAAAGATCAGTTCTTTAATTGGTGGAGGTGCAGGAATTGGCGTTGGCTTAGGTACGTATTTTATTTTAAAAGCTACCGATAACGAAATTAAAT
>JAPLDC010000143.1 GCA_026391935.1 Bacteroidota bacterium
GTTGCGAATGGTGTTACCACTGTGAGTTTAAAATATAACAAGCCTGTGATATTTGGTGTGCTTACTACAAACGATCTTCGACAAGCACAAGAAAGGGCCGGGGGGAAACATGGGAATAAAGGTGATGAAGCAGGATTTACTGCCTTAAAAATGATCGCACTGAAAAAGGGATTGTAGTTTTTTTATTGATGCCCACATTTAATAGATAATAGGAATCATTAAATCTTTCACAGGTATTTTTTTCAATTTATTCCTTGATGACTAGCGCGATCTGTTTTGAATATTTTCAGAATTTTTTGTTTGATCACTTTTTCGCAAATGCAAGGATATGTCCATCCGGATCAGCACAATAAGCAACCTTGTCGCCCCAATTTCTTAATTCACAAGTGCTGATCGCCTTCGCTCCGTTTCGTATCGCTCTTGCATAATATGCTTCAGGATCTTCAACAAACAAATACAATTCGCTCCGTGGAATTCCATTTCCTGTATTCGGATGCGGAGTTTTTTCTCCTAAGATAGTTGCAATTCCGTTTTCCGGCATCAGTCCAAGTATGGCATGGTCAGCAATCTTAAATTCAGTCATACCCGGTACATCTAAAATAGGATCTATCAATAATACCGATTGATAAAAAGATTTGCTTATTTCTTGAGAGGCTACATATAGTATGAAAATAGGATCTGAAGTACTCATGAATTATGTATAAATGAAAGTTTGAAAACAGGAATTATGACAAATATCATAAAAAAAAATCACATTTTTTTATTTCTGCCTTATGTCATAAAGCGGGCTGATAAACATCATTCGTTATTTTATCTTATTAGTTCAACTTTGTGTAAAATAATAAAGATGAAGATCATAAATTCGGGAAGCGTTGTGAATTTTAATGGGATGAAAGCGGATAAGCTTGTCGAGTATATTATCAATACTCACCATTCGTATATTAAGGATGCTCTCAGTACATTTAATGTGCATTCGAAAACGATCGTAAAAATTGATTCTGCATTATATCCTGAAGTGATCGCAATTTATCAACTTTCCCAGGAATTAAAAGAACTTTTGGAGCAACATTTAAGTTTTGAAGAATATATTCTTTATCCCTACATAAAAAAATTAATAGAGAATTCCGAGGAATCATCAGATAATTTATTGGAAAATCCGATAAATAAGATCCGGGAAGAAAATACAAATATTTCGAATATTTTTAAAAAGTTAAGAATACTAAGTGGCAATTATGTTGCCTCTGTAAATTCCTCGCCTGCATTAAAATTATGTTATGCACAATTGTTCGATTTGGAACAAGATGTGAACAAACATGCTTTTTTAGAAGAAAATATTCTTTTTTCGAAACTTAATGAATTGGAAAAAAGAAAAACGAATTCAAAAAAATAATTAGAATTATTCATTTCCCTTTCCATACGTTTTTATAACAAAAATGAAAACTGTTTTAATAGCAACTGATTATTCTGCTGCTGCAAAAAATGCATCTAGGTATGGTATTCAATTAGCTAGAATTCTTAAGGCGAAAGTAATTCTTTTGCACGCTTACCAAATTCCTATTCTGGTAACAGAAGTTCCTGTTATAGCAGATTTTGATGAATTTGAAAAAGAAAGTCTGAGAAATATTCTTGCCGAAAAAAAGATACTTGATCCTCAAATGGAGCTTGATATCGAATGCATTTCAAGTTTTGGTTTTGTTGTTGATGAC
>JAPLDC010000123.1 GCA_026391935.1 Bacteroidota bacterium
CTTACAAACCCTGCAGCAATAAGTACTATTGTTTCAAATACGGCTGTTCTTTGTAACGGTGCTTGTAATGGAACTGCTACAGCAACAGTGTCTAGTGGATTTACACCTTATTCTTATGTTTGGTCCAATCCAACAGCTCAAACTACAGCAACTGCAACAGGTTTATGTGCAGGAACTTTCACTGTAAATATTCTGGATGCGCATGGATGTCCTTCACAAGGAACAACCACGATCAGTCAACCTACTGCTTTAACATCGATGGTCTCATCTTCTGCAAACATTTCTTGTTTTGGAGTTTGTGATGGTTTTGCTCAAGTGACAGTTGGTGGAGGAACACCACCTTATTCTTATAACTGGATGCCTGGAGCTATTTCAAGTTCTTTGGCAACAAACTTATGTGCAGGAACATATACATGTACTGTTACTGATGGAAATGGATGTACTGTTCAATCCGTGCAAACGATAACTCAACCTGCATTATTAACTGCTACAGCATCTGGCACAAATATTACATGTTTTAATGCTTGTAATGGCACTGCAACTGTTAATTACGCAGGAGGTACTGGTCCATATTCATTCTTATGGACTCCCGGGTTACAAACTATTTTTAATCCGACAGGATTATGTGCAGGTACTCAGGCTGTAATTGTTACCGATTCGAAAGGTTGTAATGCGAGTGCGAGTGTTATTTTAACAGAACCCAATCAAATTATTGTAACTACAAATCCTGTTAACTCAAATTGTGGTCAGGCAAATGGTTCTGCTTGTGCTTTGGTAACTGGGGGTGTCGGACCATATTCTTACCTATGGAATAATCCAATGGCAAGTACAACTGCTTGTGCTAACAGTATAGCTGCAGGAACATACAATGTCACAGTTACAGATGCAAGTGGTTGCTCTGCCGTGATGAACGCTAACATTAATGATATTTCAGGTCCTGTAGTAACAATCACATCTTCAACAAATATTACGTGTAACGGCTATGGAAATGGAGCAGCTACTTCAACAGTAACAGGTGGTGTTGGACCATATTCGTTATTATGGACTGCAGGCGGGCAAACTGTTCCTAACCCTATGAATCTTGGACCGGGTGTTAATACATTAACTGTAACAGATGCTGCTGGTTGTATCGAATCCGCATCAATTAATATTACACAACCTTCAGCGATTGTATCTGCTGTTGCAACCATTCATGATGCCAGTTGTTTTGGGGTTTGTGACGGAGCGGCAAGTGTTGTTGCTGCCGGTGGTACATCGCCATTGTCATGGATATGGAATCCTTCAGGACAAACAGCATCAACTGCAGTTAATCTTTGTGCAGGAAATTATGTGGTTACCATTACCGACGCAAATGGGTGTATAAAACTTGATTCTACTACAATCGTTACAGAACCTAGTACTTTGGCAATAGCATCAAGTGCTGTCACAAATATCACTTGTAACGGGGATAGTGATGGTTCAATTTCAACAACTGTTGTTGGTGGAACTCCTTTTTATTCTTTCAATTGGCAACCTGCTGTCTCAACAGCGCCAATAGCAACAGGATTAACTGTAGGAACTTATACTTTGGTTGTTGCCGATTTTAACGGTTGTACAACTAGTCAGATTTGGAACGTAACAGAACCTACACCTTTAACTTATCTTAGCTCATTTAATGCTGCTACATGTAGTTCTAACAATGGAACTGCCGAAGTAGTTGCAAGTGGAGGAACAATACCATACACGTATCAATGGAATGACCCAGCTCTTCAAACTACCTCGCTTGCAATAAATCTATATGGAGGAACATATACATGTGTCGCAACCGATGCACATGGATGTACTCAGTCTGTCAATTTCCTTGTTCCTGATCAATCAGGACCTTTGGTTGATAGTATCAGAGCAACTCCGGTTCTTTGTTTCGGAGGAAGTACAGGTACTGCAACAGTTTATCCAAAACCAGGTAGTGGAACACCACCATTAACTTATTTATGGACACCTAGTGGGCAATCAACAGCTACAGCAACAGGCTTGCCTGCAGGTGGCTATAGTGTACTCATCACAGATGTTAACGGTTGTTCTGTTTCTGCAGTAGTTACTGTTACTCAACCTCCCTTATTATCAATGATCGTGAGTCCTGCAGATACTATTTGTTATGGCGATACAGCACAAATATATGGACAGGCATTAGGTGGTAATCCTGCTTATACATATACCTGGCTTGGTGCAACAGGAGCTGGCTTAACGGGTTCTGGACCACATTTGGTAACACCAACCTCAAATACAATGTATACGATTAGTGTTGTAGATTCAAA
>JAPLDC010000401.1 GCA_026391935.1 Bacteroidota bacterium
AGAACATCCAAAAGAAGATGTAGAAGGTTTTAAATTAGTAAAAAATGTACCCGAACTTTGTTATACCTGCCATGATGTAAAAAACATTATGAAAGAAAAAGTGCATACACCATTAAAGGATGGAGATTGCTTTTCTTGTCACGATGTGCACAGTTCAAAAGGAGAACATTTACTTTCAATACCACCTCCGGGACTTTGTTATTCCTGCCATAGCGATTTGAAGAAAAATATAGATTCGGCAACAGTAAAGCATGGAGCTTTAACTGAAAAGAAGTCTTGCATTAATTGTCATTCACCACACTCTTCTTCTGAAAAAAATAATCTGATCTTGCCTCAACCTGAACTTTGCTATACATGTCATAACAAACAAATCAAGGTTGGAAACGTTATTCTTCCTAACATGAAAGAATTGATGACGAAAAGCAAATATGTTCATGGAGCAATGGATATGGGAGGTTGCACAGCATGTCATAATCCTCATGGTTCATCAAACAGTTTGATGTTAAAAAAATCTTTCACTTCCAATGAAAATTATTCAGCTGCTGAGAAAAAGAATTATGCCTTATGTTTAGAATGCCATGAGAGTTCTTTGTTCGATGAAGAAAAAACAACTGAATCTACTGGTTTTAGAGATGGAGACAAAAATTTACATTTCGTTCACGTGAATAAAGAAAAAGGAAGGACCTGTATCAATTGCCATAATGTACACGCCTCAAACAGTCTTTTTCTTATAACAGATAAAACAATATTTGGCAAATCAACTTTGCCAATGAAATATACACGCTTACCAAAAGGAGGAACCTGCGCACCCGGCTGCCATGCTGAAAAGACCTATACCCGCTAAATCTGCACATGCTATAAAATAGCACGGTCTTTTTAGTCTCGCTTGTCCCTTAATTACAATTATATTTGTAATTAAGGGACATTTTTTTGGCACATAATTTTCAAACAATTTCAAAAAAATATTATTATCTAGTTTGCATGACCTTGTCAGCCAAATGGCCCTATTATAAACCCAAAAAATGATGCCTATCATTGTTTGGATGGTCAATAATAAGGACATTTGTGATGTAAAAAGCCGTATTTTAGTGGTATAATTTAACCAAATAAAAGGTTGCTACAAATATACAGATCGTCATTTTAGCACACTTGGGTGTGTATGAAAAAATATTTAATTTTATTAACCTTTACTACCATGAAAAATCTTTTTCTAAGCGCAATAGTTTTAATTTTAATCTCGGGAGCTCGTCTTTATTCTCAAAATCAAACAGCTCCACGATTATATTCACATAAAGTAATTGTTGATTCTGTTCTTCAAACAAAGGCCTATACTTATTTGAAAGTAAAAGAAAAGATCAAAGGTATTGATTCATTGCAATGGATGGCCCTACCTACTTTCCAGGCCAAAGCCGGTGATGTCTATTATTTTGAAAAAGGATTACAAATGGGTGAATTTCAAAGTAAGGAATTAGGCAGAACCTTTAATCAAATTTTATTTCTTCCCTTTTTGGGAACAACTCCTGAGATCTCAGAAAAAAATATTGTTCCTGCACCGATCTTCGATACGATCCCGAAAAATGTGGCGCCCCAAATTATTCATACTGTAATAGTAAAAGAAGTGATACAGGCGGGGGGCTACACTTATTTACGTGTGAAAGAAGGTAATGAAGAACGTTGGCTTGCTGTAGTAAAAATACTAGCGGCAGCCGGACAAACCTATACTTATGACGATGCTGCACCTATGAAGGATTTCACAAGCAAAGAACTGAACAGGACATTCAGTGAAATTTATTTTCTTGCCAAGTTAACGTATGTTCCAACAGCGGTTAATAATACAGTAAAAGAAGAAAAAAGCAAATCAAAAAAGACAAAGGAGGCTGATAAAATTACAATCGCTAAACTATATGAGAATAAAAGTTCATATGCAGGAAAAAAAGTTGTGATCAGTGGAGAAGTATCAAAATTTAGTTCAAACATTATGGGGAAAAATTGGATCCATGTTGAAGACGGAACCGCCTTTTCCAGAAAATCCGACATAACTGCTATCATCAGTGAAGAAGTAAAAGTTGGAGACAAAGTTACAGTTGAAGGGAAAATAACATTAGATAAAGATTTCGGATCAGGCTATTTTTTTGAAGTGCTAATGGAAGATGCTAAAATAATAAAGAAATAATCTTCCTTCTTTAAATGATAAAAAAATCATTTTCTACTAAACTATTTTCCCGTTATTCTGATCCGTTCAATAACGACAAGTTCATTTATTCCATCCTTGGATTACTGATCCTTTTTCTTTTAGCTGCTCGCATCCATCTGCTTTCATTCCCTTTCGAAAGAGACGAGGGCGAATATGCTTATATGGGAAAACTCATACTTGATGGCCACGCACCGTACACATTGGCCTACAATATGAAACTTCCCGGCACCTATTACATGTATGCGCTCAGTATGTGGCTATTTGGGAAATCAATTGTTGGAGTCCATATCGGGCTTACCATTATTTCTTTGTCATCCACAGTATTGGTATTTTTTATTTCAAAACATTTCGTATCAAAGCTCGGAGCAATTATTTCATGTGCCACATTCGGCATTCTAGCAACATCCTGGACCTTATTAGCACAAGCAGCACATGCTAATCATTTCGTAACTTTTTTTGCATTGCTAGGAATCTATATCTTGCTTCAGATCTACAAAAAACAAAAAGAAAAGCTACTGCACTATTTTATTTCCGGTTTGTTTTTTTCGCTTGCCTTTATATGCAAACAATCAGGCCTGTTTTTTCTGTTTTTTGGATTTACAATTATCTTCATTAAGGAATTTAAAAATTCTGCTTTAAAAAATATATTAAAAAAGCTTCTTCTATATTCAATAGGCTTTGTTGGACCATTAATAATAATGTTGTTGTATTTCTATCTTTTTGGCGACTTTAAAAGATTTTGGTTTTGGACAATTACATATCTTTCAGAATACAACAACCAGGTCCCAATTTCAGAAGCCTTCGATTATTTCAAAACATCCATACAAATAATTACAGGGCGCTATTCTTCATTAGGGTATGTTGCGATATGGATCGTATCCATAATAGGAATACCATTCATATTTATAAATATGGGTTCAAAAAGAAATAAATTAATTATTTTTTTATTTTTCATACTTTCCTTTTTAACAATAGTTCCCGGATTTTATTTTCGGCCGCATTATTTCATCACCCTACTTCCTGTGGTCGGATTATTAGTTGCAGGATTTTTTGAATTCTTTAATAACCTATTTATACATAAAATTAAATTACCATTATTTGCATTTCTTAATTTTTTTATATTTATTATACTGGTCGGACTTGGTGTAAATTCGAATTTCGATTATCTATTTACACGTAATAATAATATATCCTGCAAATTGATCTATGGGCCGAATCCATTCATAGAGTCTCTCGAAATTGGGGATTTTCTCCAGAAAAATACTACAAAGGAAGATAAGATCGCTACGATCGGTTCTGAACCACAAATTTGTTTTTATGCTGACAGATATTCTGCGACAGGATACATCTATACTTACAACTTGGTTGAATTACACCCTTATGCTCTGTCGATGCAAAAAGAAATGGCACAAGAAATTGAATCAAATAAACCAAAATATATACTCTTTGTAAATATATGGATGTCGTGGTTGGACAGACCAAGTTCTGAAAAGTATTTAATTAATTGGGCACAAAATTACATTTCTCAAAATTACAAACTAGTAGGTTTGTGCGATGTGATGCCGTATGAATACTCTTCCTTAAAAATATACGATCAACTTAATGGCTATCAGCCAAAGTCACAAGATTTAATTTATATATACGAAAGGTTGAAATAAATTAACCTTTACTTCTTTGAATAAATTATATTTAAAATATAATCACAAACAAATGGTCTGTAATGCGAGGTTTCATAATAGTTATGAAAGTCGTTTGTAATAAAATTAATTCCAGAAAAGTCAAAAACATTCTCTCCACCAAATAAATTAACCAAATAATTTAAGTCTCCCGGGTCTAATTTTTCCTGATTATACAATGGGCTTATCACAATTTTGTATTGCGTGTTATGAGATTTCAAAATAGAAT
>JAPLDC010000102.1 GCA_026391935.1 Bacteroidota bacterium
AAAATCTAAACCTCAGGATGAACGTTCTGAAATGGATCTGATCGCCAAATTGCATTTATGCTCCACGAGCGACTTTGAACGATTGACTTACACAGAGGCAATAGAAATTCTGAGAAATTCCACTCCCAATAAAAAGAAAAAGTTCAAATACCTGATTGAAAATTGGGGTGCCGATCTGCAAAGTGAACATGAACGATATCTTGTAGAAAAACATTTTAAAAAACCGGTGATCCTTACAGATTATCCAAAAGATATCAAGTCATTTTATATGCGTCAGAATGATGATGGAAAAACTGTAGCGGCAATGGATATTTTATTTCCGGGAATAGGCGAGATTATCGGAGGTTCACAACGAGAGGAACGTTTGGATCTTTTAGAAAAACGAATGCTTGAGATGAACATTCCTGCAGATGAATTATATTGGTATCTGGATACACGCAGATTCGGAACTGCTCCGCATGCCGGATTCGGATTGGGTTTTGAACGACTTGTTTTGTTTGTGACCGGCATGACCAACATCCGAGATGTAATAGCATTTCCAAGAGCTCCTAAGACTGCAGAATTTTAATATCTTGAAAATAAATTTTAAAATATTTCTACTATTAATTTTTTTGCTGATCGCAAAACTCTCTGCGATTGCTCAAACTTATGATTTCCACAATTTTAATGTGGAAGACGGTTTGGCACAATCCCAAATTTTATCAATGTGCCAGGACAGAAACGGGAATATCTGGTACGGAACAAATAATGGAGGTGTAAGTAAATACGATGGAAATAAATTTACTAATTATACTGAAAACGACAGCTTAATAAACAATGTCGTGTTCTCTATCACAGAATTAAAAAATGGCAATTTGCTCTTCGGAACAAATGGTGGATTAAGTATTTTAAATGGCAAAAAATTTACAAATATCTCCGAGAAAAATGGCTTGATAAGCAATCATGTTTACAAAGTCATGGAAGATAATAATGGAACCGTTTGGATAGGTACAGCAAAAGGTGTTTGCCAGCTGAAGAACAATAACATCATTCCTTTTACCTCAGATACATTGCTGAATCAGGTAAAAGTATTTTGCATGTATCAGGATAAAGCAAATAATATTTGGTTTGGGACCATCGGAAATGGTGCAATAAAATATTCTATCTCTTCAAAAAAATTCTCCTATTATACTATAGCACAAGGACTACAAAATAATTTTGTAAGAGCCATCAATGAAGATCTTCAGGGAAACATTTACCTGGGTACTAATTCGGGAATCAATAAAATTACAACAGAAGGCAAACTCGAAAAAGTAAATATTCCGGGACAAGAAAACATTGCCTTTACAGCAATTATACCGGACAATAAAAATAATTTATGGCTTGCCACTAGCGAAGGTGTTTTCAAATACAATGGTTATACCTTCCGGAAATATAATAGCAAAAATGGATTGGCAAGTGATAAACTAATGTGCGGATTGCAGGACAGAGAAGATAATTTTTGGTTCGGCACAGACGGATTCGGTATTTCAAAATTTACCGGGGAGGCATTTGTTTCTTATAGCTCTAAAGATAATTTACCCGGTGATTATATCAAATGTATTTTTCAGGATTCCAAGAAAAACGTTTGGATGGGGGTGAAAGATTTTGGTGTTGTTTGTTTGACAAAGGAAAAGATCGTTAATTATAAATGTAATATTAAGGACATTAAAAATTCCCTTGCCGATAATGATGTTTGGGTTATTGCTGAAGATAAAAAAGGGATCATGTATTTTGGCACCAGAGCCGGACTGAGTATTTATGACGGTCAAAAATTTCACAACTACTCTAAAAAAGATGGACTTCCTGAAGACAATATTCTGTCTTTATATGTGGATGAAGAAAACACTATCTGGATTGGAACCACCGCTGGACTATGCTATTTCAAGAACAACAAATTCGTTTCCATCGATGAAACAAACACCCAAAAGTTCGAAAAAAACATTCCAGTTTATTATATTTATGCTGATCGGAATAATTCGTTTTGGTTGGCTACAGAAAATGGAGTGATAAAATACGATCATAATTCATTTCAAAGATATAATAAATCAAACGGCTTCACCGACAAACGTGTCATCTCTGTTTTACAGGACAGATCAGGGTATTTGTGGTTTGGAACAGATGAAGGAGTGTTTTATTACAATTACACAACATTTGAGAACATCAATATAAATAAAGGATTGGCGGCCAACAAAGTTTATTTATTACTTCTCAATAAAGATTTTTTATGGGTGGGGACAAATAATGGAATCGATAAGATCGATCTTCAACTGCTTCATTCGAACAATACGATTAAAATAAAACATTTTGGAAAAGAAGAAGGATTAAAAGGCGTTGAATGTAATTCAAATGCTCAAATGCAGGATGATCAAGGAAACCTATGGTTTGGAACAATTAAAGGTGCCACAGTTTACAACCCTAATTATGATAAGATAAATCACAACGAAGCCTTGACAAGAATTACTGCCATCAGACTGTTTTTTCAAAATGCCGATTCTGATCTTAATAAATTTTCAAAAGGATTTGACAATACCACTAATTTACCCGTATCACTCGTTTTACCTTATGATAAGAACCACATTACATTTGATTTTATTGGCGTTTGTATCACCAATCCCAATAAAGTAAAATACCAATTCAAATTAGATGGAGCCGATGAAGACTGGTTTCCTCCCACTTCTAAAACGGAGGCAACCTATTCTTCCTTGCCAGCAGGTGAATATACGTTCCATTTAAAAGCAATGAATAATGATGGATTATGGAACGAAAAAGATGTTACATTCAAATTTACAATCCTACCTCCCTGGTATAAAACATGGTGGTTCTATAGCTTAATAGCCTTTGTAGCGTTTGGAAGCATTTATCTTTTCATTGTTGTAAGAACAAGAAATCTTCAAAATGCAAAAATTGAATTGGAACAGGAAGTTGAATTACGGACCTTCCAATTGCGACAAGAAAAAGAAAAAGTCGAGATCGTAAATAAAGAGGTCACCGAACAAAAAGCGATCATTGAAGCAAAAAATCACGATATCACTGATAGTATTAAATATGCAAAAAATATTCAAGAAGCATTGTTGCCTCCTTTGCAAAATTTACACAATGAATTAAAAGAGGCTTTTGTTCTGTATTTGCCAAAGGATATTGTAAGTGGCGACTTTTACTGGTTTGCCAAACGAAATAAAAAACGTTTCATCGCTTCTGTAGATTGCACTGGTCACGGTGTACCGGGTGCATTCATGAGCATCATCGGCAATACTTTGTTAAACGAGATCGTTTCAGATAAAAATGTGACGCAACCTGCAGAAATCTTAAATGAATTGCATGCTGGTGTAAAAACAGCATTGAAACAAAGTGGTGATACAGGAAATGAAAGAAGGGATGGAATGGATATCGCATTATGTTCTCTGAATGAAGAGGGCACTATTTTGGAATATGCCGGAGCCAACAGACCACTTTGGATCTTCAGGAAAAATAAAAATATTGTTGAATCTTTTGAAATGATCAAATCAAATAAATTTCCTATTGGCGGATTGGAAATGGAAAATGAAACAAAAAGAACATTTACAAACCATGTCATTCCTGTTGAAGAAGGGGATATTATTTACATTTTCTCAGATGGTTATGCAGATCAGTTTGGAGGAGCTAAAGGAAAAAAATTCATGGTTGGAAATATGCAAAAATTGGTAGCTGATATTTATCAAAAGCCTATTAATGAACAAGAGCAGATCTTACTGAATAATTTCCTGAACTGGAAAGGTGAATTGGAACAGATCGATGATGTGTTGGTGATCGGATTTAGGATCTGAAAGAATAGATCATTTCTATATGAGGAATGTTATCTTCAAGGTATTCATCTCCTGAAACTTCAAAACCAAAACCGGAATAAAATTTAATAAGATAACACTGGGCACCGATTCGGATTGAAACTTTTCCAAATTGTTTTTCTATAAATTGAATCGACTTATTCATTAATTCTTTTCCGGCACCTGTCCCCCGGGCCTTTTGCGAACTCACGACACGACCAATTGAAACTTCTTCGAAAGAAATACCTGCCGGTACAATTCTGGAATAGGCAATCAAATCATTGTCGTTATCGTAACCCATCAGGTGAAAACATTTTAGATCCTTACCGTCTGCATCTTGATAGGGACAATTCTGTTCCACAGAAAATATAGCGATCCGCAATTGCAAAATCCTGTATAATTCAATCGTTGAAAGTTCTTCAAACTTTTTTATTTCCCAACGGATACTCATTTGATAATTTTTTTTAGAATTATTTTTTCTGTCCAAGAATACAACAACAAACCCATTATACAACCAAAACTATTTGCCAGAAAATCAAAAATATCTGCACTGCGTTGTTCAAAAATTGTCCCTTGCATTATTTCAAGGGATCCTCCATAGATCACACAAATAATAAAAGCAAAAGGTTTTGCGAACGACTGCAATTTAGAATAGCTTGATTGCAATAAAAATCCCCGTACTGAAAGGTTCAGCAATACAAAGAATATTCCTGCATGCACAAATTTATCAAAACTTAATAACTCCAGAAATGAAATATGCGGAATGTCCCTACCGGGAATTCCGCACAATATAAGAATGAGTAATGCCCAAAGCATTGCCCATTTAGTATGTTTTAAAAACATTTTTTGCTCCTATTAAATTCTTTTCCGATTCCTTTCATTCTTAAGAAAAGCAAACAAATGAAATTGAACAGGCGCAAGAAATAATTAGTGTCCAACCAATGCTTTGTAATCCGATGCACTCAACAAAGAATTTAACTCAGCAGCATCTTTCATCTCCACTTTTATCATCCATCCCGCTCCGTAAGGATCTTTATTCACAGACTCAGGATTTGTATCCAAACCTTTATTCACTTCGATCACTTTACCTGAAACAGGCATAAACAGATCAGATACTGTTTTTACAGCTTCCACTGTTCCGAATATTTCTTCGTGAGCAAGATTTTCACCTTCTGTAGTAATATCAACATAAACGATATCGCCTAACTCGCTTTGAGCAAAAGCTGTGATACCAATAAAAACAACATTACCTTCTACACGAACCCATTCGTGATCTTTGGTATACTTTAAGTTTTCAGGGAAATTCATAGTTATTCTTTTTTAATTTATTGAATACAAATTTATAGTTAATTCCATAACTACAAAATATTGTTTAAGATTTAATTTGCCAATGTCAAACGCAAGCTAATACCCGCATTTGTATTGGCTGTTGGGAATGATGAAGAAATTACCGGCTTATTCATTATTCTGTCATAGAATAATCGAATATTTATCTTATCACTGATGACATAATCTGCTGAAACCTTTATTGAAAAAATATTTGTTCCTGCTGTCGACTGGCTCACCTCTTCAACAATCCGTCTAATCACGGTCTCATTCCTGCGATAGGAAAGATCAAGCTTTAAGTTTAAATCGCTCTTTATCGGCTTGCCTTTGATCATCATATTTTTTCCCAAAGATAAATTTGGGATACGATAGCCCAAGCCGCCAACGATCTCTTTTCCGGATATCTCGGTGATTGTTTTACTTGTTAAGCCTAATGATAAATTACGATCCTTCTTGTATTCAAAGCTCAACAATATACTGTTCTTTAATGTCATATCTAGCTTGATAAGCGGACTCCATTGTTCGGATATCGAAACCGTACTGATTAGATCTTTCGTTAAAAAGTTAGGATTACCAGGTATAGAAGAAACATTTTCTTTAATATCGGTATACCCATCTTTATCCGGATCCTTAAATAACAAATTGGTTGTATAGCCACCAATGCTGTAGGAAGAGCGGTATGCATGTGTCAAGGTAAAAGATTTAAAATATTTTTTGATCTTTTCCAATTTCGATAATCCGTCATAGGTCACTCTCCAATTAGGTTTCGGAACCTTAGGGCGATTTTCCAGCGTAACATTATTTGGATTCGTTCCACCATATGCAGCCAAAAATGCGGGTATTAGTACATCCTGCGAGGTCGCATTATATCCTTCGGCAAAACCATTAATAGTTGTATTCGAAGCGGGATTCTCACCTCTACGCGCAGAAATATTTGCACGGGCATCTAAAAACTTTTGGAAGGTCACTTCACCATCTTTGACAAAAGATGTTTTATACGTTAAAAAGGACATACTGAAATTGCCGGTTTCCGATGGTAATTTTGTAGCGAAATGATCAACGATAGAACCATCATCCAAAGTATCATGAGGTGTCCATCTGAAAAATGCAGTATTACTCTTTGCTTCCGTCCTTGTTGCTGTTAATTCAATTTTGAGATCTGGCAATGGCTCTAAGTTGGCTCTTATATTTAAATTTTTACTATGCGTATTTGAGTAAGGTGTATTTATCGATCGTGTTTTTACCAGCCAATCCTTCTGTTCTGCTTCTTGTCGAATATCTTTCTGACCACCAAAAACAAACCCTGCAGTAGGGCCTGCAAATTTATTGTCCATTCCTAATATGGAGGTAGACTGGCCGTATCCGGGCAGAATTGTCCCATCAGTTGTTGCATAAGTTACCGAAACGGTTTTCACCGACATGATCACCCTCGCGACATATTCCAATATTTCAAACTTATCTTCTTTTGCCTTCTTTATAGAATCAGCAACTTCAGCAGGCGTTTTAGGTACTGCTATTGCAGGCGTTGGTCTGGAAATGGCATTTGTTTTTCCTCCACTCTTTCCGCCTCCTTTGCTTCCTTTTTGATTGACCTTTTTAAAATACGGTATCTTATTATATAAGGTCATCATGTTAAACTGACCGTTCCAATTCAGTGTTTGAGAATTCCGTATGGTATTACCCAGTGAGTCGGCATTAAACGGAGCTCGCTCCCAACCATATGTACCGCCATAACGGACAGTAGCAGAAGTAAAATCTAAAAGCGGAATTTTATTTATCGGGATGTTATAATTGATTCCAACTTGCTGATTAAACTGGGTTGTTTTTCCACCTTTCATAAAATTTTCCCGTAAGGTATCTTTCTTTTCTCCTGTATCAATCTGCCCTTCAGGCTCCAAAACCCGAGCATCATTAGTTGCGGTATAATCCAACTTAAGGGCTTTAGTAATGTCGTATTTTAATTCATAATTACGGCTCATTACAAAACGTTTATTAAATGTTGGAATAATCAAAAGATCGCCACCTGTCGTATTTCTATTTTTAGAAGTACTGAAATCCCTGTTCACATCCGTTCCAAAACCAAGTTTATTAGGGAATAAATAAAAATTAATATCCTTGATCAACAGAAAATATTTTTTCTGAAATATTTTTGTCTTTGCAAATGGTTTATAATTTTTTGGCGTTGGGGCATAGTCATAAATCAATCCTCCCCTATAGTTACGCTGCGTGCTGTATTCTATGTTTACATCACGTTTATAAGATTCATTGTAGGAATAGGAAGCCGCCCAATTTTCGATATCGTAGATATGACTCTTCTTGGAATTTTTCCCTTTATCCTTTTTCACATTCGTAAAATTGATACTCCTTCGTTTGGTATAATCTTCCGTGACATGTTTTAAGGAGTCGCGCACACTTTTGGGGATGGCGCCATCTTTTAATGCAGGAGCCAATAAGATATCCGGATCAAGGGGATTATACTGAGGAGTCAAAAAGGTTTCGGAATAACCAACATACATCGGAATGTGAATGTTATATTCCTCCGGTAAGAATTTTCCTAATTCTAAACTCGAAGAAAGATCATACTGTTTCAAGGTCGCTTTTTTGCGATCTTGAATTTTATTTTCTATACTTCCAAAGCCTGGAGTGTACATATTTCCTGACAAAGAAACATTTCCGAAATCGGCTAGCTTGGCTGTAACTCTAGCCGTTGCGGCCCAACCTCCTTTTTCGTCAAAATCACTTAATCGTAATTCATTGACCCATATTTGACCGCATTTTGCTAAACCGTCATCGCCTTCCGATGAGCCTTTTTTATTCGGATTGCGAATTCCAATCATCATCGTTTTGATGGAACTCAAGTTCGGATTTCCTTTGATCGTAATTAATCGCGTACCATCCGGCACCGTATATTCTGTTGTTAGGGTAACCCCACCGCCATTGAACATATCAATATTTCTTCGCTGTTTGGCTGCTTGCAATTTCTCAAACTCCAACACCATTTCATTTGCTTCCGGCCAAACTCTGTATTGATCATCAATATCAGAACCGTTGTAGAAACCAGGTGGTGTCACTTGCAATGGAATTGCATATTCGTAATAGTTATCTGTGTAATCCGTTCCCAAACGAACAAAAGCATATAGATCATTATTGTTTAAAGGATCAGATGTATTTGCAGATGCTTCTGCATGGATGTACATTTTTAATTTTTTGTAAGAACGTACATCAAGATCCGTTGTTTTATATCCTGCACGGGAATGTCCGTCCTGTAAATTACAGAAGGTCATTGACATTGCCTGCTCATTCATTGCAACAAGATTTGCGGAACCGGTATTTATCTCTCTATCAATGTTTGGAGGCAATACATAGTTCACCGGTTGTTTTCCACCATCTTCTTCAATGTTAACAGCTCCAATATCGAATTGTGTTCCATCATCATCATTTGGTTGATACAAGCCCGGTAATAAAAGATCGTAAGCATATTCTCTCCAATCGTTACGGACCAATTCTAATTTTGCAAAACGCAAATTGATCGGTTTATCACAACCTTTGACGAACATTCTGATAAAACGTATCGACTGGAAATTTTCAATCGCTCCGATACGTTTTGCATTTGGATCTTTGATCGGAATTTTAAACTGATACCATGTAATTGGTTTTGTACTTCCGTCTTTGATATTTTGTCCAAGTGTTGTGTAAACGTTAGTTATATAATTTGTACCTACACCACCTGCAAAATCACTCGGTTTCAATCCCACTTTATATTGATAATAACTTTCAACAGTACTCAAGTTATTATCGTGATTGATATCTTCAACGTTTGGCAAGGAAGAACCTTGAATCGGGTAACCGTCGGGCATATCATTGGTTGTTTTGGAGTTACCTTCCAAGCCATTGAATTTTTTATAGCGCTCCAGTGTTTTAACGTTTGCACCATCATAATCACTCCCGCGAAAATAATGGAAATCATCTGCTGAAGGATCGTCATGAATTGCAGCATAACCTCCCGGTGCCACAGAAGCAACCTGCGTCAGATATGCATTAAAAAAGTCCTGTTCCTGCGCATTACTCATTCCATCCAATCCTACATCCTGAAAGGCCCTGTCTGCTTCATCACTATTAAATGCATTTACTAATGGTTGAATGGATGGTACAATTCCCCAGGCTGTGGTATCCGTTGGAACGTTATTGCCATTATTCTGTGCAGCAGTACTCGGCGCAGGCAAAACATTTTCCGCACTCTTGTAACCGTCTCTTAAAACATCTTCAGAAATGTTTCCAAGATCAAAATACAATTCACCGGATGTTGCTCTATCCGCTAAAGGCAGATCACTGTTAAACGGATCCATTACCCAAAACTGAATGAATTCGATATTCGCCGATTCAAAATCGTTTGTAGTGATGGCTCTCATGATTCCACCCCAGCGTGAAGTAGGATTATTCAATTTTCCATTTGCGTCCAATCCTGCTGAAAAGCCCGGTACAGCTGTTACATCATAATTATACGGACCGCGTTCATCGGGATAATAGGAAAGATCTAAGGTTGTAAGAACTACCGGTGTTCCTGACGTTGAAGGTTTATTCGGGAATATTTCTGT
This sequence comes from Bacteroidota bacterium, assembly GCA_026391935.1. Taxonomy (GTDB): domain Bacteria; phylum Bacteroidota; class Bacteroidia; order 2-12-FULL-35-15; family 2-12-FULL-35-15; genus 2-12-FULL-35-15. The sequence goes on from JAPLDC010000102.1 coordinate 9,743, forward strand.
CTCCGGAATTTCTCGCGTAAAATTATTCGACATGTCCGTATTACTAATATTGCTTGGAGTAATGCCCGATTGTTGTCGCAATAACAAAGGATCGATGTGATACCAATTTAATTTTGCTCTGTTGTATCCATTCAATAAACTATCGGACAAAGCACCTTCAGGAAACATCCCCGATGTTGTTTGGCCTTGAGGTGTACTCGCCAAGCTCCATGCAGATTGAGAGTGCAGATCAATTTCCGACTGACTACCTTCAAAATCATCAATATAAGAATTCCCACTTTTTCCAATTGCCTTACTATGTCCGGGAATTAAATATGCAAATTCACCTGCAGCAGTAATGGTACTCATTTCCTTGGTTTCAATAAACGGGATCTTATCTACCATACGGGTAAGGAATGGCGCTTCTGTACGGTAATTGGCATCTACACCCCAAATGGTATTTGAGATCGGCTCATCACCGATATTGACTTTTTTGGTAAGCGGACGCTCCGTTAAATTTAAAATTGTTCCACCGATGCTAAAATCTTTATTCACCCTATAATCCAGGTGCGTACCAAACAATGTTTTTTGCTGAATGGCAAAGAGTGCATTACTTTCCAAAGAAATTTTTATTGGCGTACCGGAATTTAATATTCCTTCATCAATGATCTTCACACGACCCAATGTATAATCAACTGTGTATTGAACATTTTCCTGCAAAACAATTCCGCCCGCTGTAACTGTTACGGAGCCTTGCGGAACGTTAGGAGCACCTAGGGAAATTTCGGAGCCACCCGATGATTGATAAGAACCTTTTAATTTAAAACGATTTAAATTCGCAAAAACATTTCGTGCAGTGGTAATTGTGGAATCGTACAAAGGATCGAAAACATAAGAGTTTGCTTCTAAGGCATTACAAGCGATATCAAATTTACT
>JAPLDC010000296.1 GCA_026391935.1 Bacteroidota bacterium
CTTTTCATACTATTTTTAGAATTGTTGTGTAAAGCATGTAGCATAAATTTCTCGACTAAAGAAGTGCTATATCACTTGCACAAAAGTGTCTTCACCGAAAAACTTTATTAAATGTACTGAACTAAAGAGCAAATGCAAAAACAATTTGTGTGAGGCGCACCTTTGTAAATTGTATTTGAACTTACAGAATCTCCGCATAACTTTTAGGTGTTCTTCGCACCCATCTTTCTTCTATCCGTTAGTTGCTTTCTGTGTAATTTTTAAAATTGTCAAGTATTGCTTGCCAACCACCTCTTTGTAATTCAACGGAATTTTCAGTTTCTGCGTCAAAAGTTACTATTACTTCTGTTTTGTTTCCGTTTGCAATAAAATTTACACTTGCTTTTCTGCCGTCCATCATATCATAAGTAAATTTTTCCCCTAAAACCAATTCACTATAAATGGCTTCAAAGTCAAACCCAAAACTTCCATCTTTGGCCTCCATACGTCCGAAATACTTTCCTCCTATTCGTAAGTCGTTTTCTGCTTTTGGACATTGCCAACTTGGATCTGCAAAATTCCATTTCGTAATGTGTTTAGGATTTGTGTAATAGTCCCAAACTTTTTTTCTCTCTGCTGAAATGGTCGCTTGAACCGTTATTTTTGTTGTATTCATTTTTGATTGTTTTTTGTTATTCTAAATTTTACAATTTCAGCAATTAAGTCAATCGGCAAAGGTTGGTCAAGTGGAAACTGAACCGATCCTTTTCCCTGCTTATAAATTGATAGCTGTTCCTTAAATTTTTCGTGGCCTGTTGGTGTTGCGTAAAATCCAATATGATTTGCATATGCACCAAAATAAACCAATGGTTTTTTATTTGTCTTATATGCTGGCATACCATATGAGATACTTTCAATTGCTTCAGGTGCATAGTCTTTAATTATCTGACGAATAATCTGAAGCTTAGTTTGGGTTTCTTCCGTGAAACATAAAATATAATCGTCAACTGTTTTTATTTCTTTATTCATTTCGTATTTTGCTGTCGGCCTATAATTGCCGCAAACGATTCTTTGCCAGGCAGCTGTGGTAACCGGTAGACCTAAGCACATGGCGAATAATAGCATATCATTCCTAGAAACCATGCCGATTAGTTGATTTTACCTGCTAGGCGATTTCCTCTCACTCTTTTGAAGCGTCGCTAATAATCTCCTCATTTAATTCAATAGTTTTATACATATAGGAAGCAAAATCCATTTCAAGAGGTCTTACATCTGCAAAATAATCGTCGCCAACATACAAGCCTATTTCCTGCTTATCCTTATTTAAATTAATCGCTAACTGACCAGCAAAAAAATGTGAGTAGTTAAAATAATACAAATCATAACCGTCCGGTTGTGCAATTACACAATTATTTTTGTAAAACAACTGAAGCCCTGAAGTAATTAACATATTTTTAGCAGTACCGCTATCATCGTCTACACCCAATTTTGTAGTACAATCAAATAATTTAAATTTTTTATTTTTTTTCCCTTTATACATTGGATGATTAATATTTATCCATCGTAATGAGATATCTGAAAATTGCGAATAGAAAGATTTAATTTCTAAATCCAGATCAAAACCTAATCGCTTATCTACATATTTTTTCCATCCCTTATCACCAATATTACATGGATTTCCGACAAACAAATTAGTAATTAAAACGTCTTTATGCGAATTAAGCATGTTTACAAAAGCCTTAAAATCCTGAGCAAAATTTTCCAATTTTGTTCCTTGAATACCCTTTATATTAAGCTGTTCAGCAAAAATGGTTTCTATTTCTTTTTCAGTTAACATAGTTTAATAGTTTATATTTATGAAATGGCCTAATTGAGGCTTGCAGGTCACGTTTGGTAGCGAAAGATGTGCGGGCTCACTTGCACAAAATTGTCTTCACCGAAAAACTTTATTAAATGTCCTTAACTAAATTGCAAATCCAAACAAATTCTGCCGCTGAAAATTGCATTTACAAATGTAGTAATTTCGAATATTTTTTCAGCCACCGTTAGCTGTTGTTTTTCTTTTTCGCCACAATAGAATAAACCATTGGGATTTTGTTTCCTAAATGTTCTATTCTATATTTTTTCGGGTCAAATTCGATTGTCTTGTTAAAGCAGTTATAAGGTGAATAATCATATTCGTTAAAACAATTTATTTCTAGTCCATTTTTTATCAAGCTGTTCATTACTTCACTTAAACCGTGATTCCACATAACATATTCTTGAGTTATTTCTGAAGTTTTATCGGCATAAGTACCAATTTCTGATTCCACAATTGCCCCTGAATTAAAATAATTATATCCAATTTTCTCAAAATTGTTGT
>JAPLDC010000075.1 GCA_026391935.1 Bacteroidota bacterium
ACTGATACTTTGGTAAATTGAGTTCTTGCATCTGTTTTACGAAGTAAGAAATTTTTAATCAAATTGTGTTCATTATATTTATTAAAATTTCTTAACAATAGTCTATTCCTTGCCCTTAATTTGTATTTTCGCTAAAAGCAAAAAAGCGAATGAAAAACAAGGAAGAGATTGTACAAAATTGGTTGCCCAGATATACCGGAACCCAATTAAATGAATTTGGGAAATTTATTCTACTTACCAATTTCAATAAATATGTAAAACAATTTGCAGAGTGGAATAAAGTTGAGGTAAAAGGAGCTGATATGCCTATGCCAAATGCTACTGCTAATGGAATAACGATTATTAATTTCGGGATGGGAAGTGCAAACGCAGCCACAATAATGGACTTGCTCTGTGCCATTGAACCTCAAGCTGTTTTATTTTTAGGGAAATGCGGAGGACTAAAAAAGAAGAATGCCTTAGGAGATCTAATTTTACCAATAGCCGCTATAAGAGGCGAAGGTACATCAGATGATTATTTTCCACCTGAAGTTCCTGCATTACCTGCCTTTAGTTTGCAAAAAGCAATATCCACAACCATTCGTAATCACAATAAAGATTATTGGACAGGTACTGTATATACTACCAACAGAAGGGTTTGGGAACATGATGAAGAATTCAAAGAATATCTTCGCTCTATACGTGTCATGGGAATTGATATGGAAACAGCTACAATTTTCTCCACTGGATTCCACAATGAGATACCTACAGGAGCGCTGCTTTTAGTAAGTGATCAACCGATGATATCTGAAGGAGTTAAAACCACCGAAAGCGATAAACTTATTACACAAAACTTTGTGGATGAACATTTAAAAATTGGCATCGATTCGTTGAACGAGCTTATCAACAATGGATTAACAGTTAAACATTTAAGATTCTAATAAAGATTCGCTCCCTTTAATCACTTCATTAATGGAAGATTAATAGGCGAGAACTTATACAAAATATTATTAAAACTGTTTTTTACATAAACTCTTCCCCTTTGGGAGAGCTCAAGAGAGGGTACAATGGAATACAATGAAATAATATCAGAACTAAAAAAGAAAACTTATCGCCCCATCTATTTCTTGATGGGAGAAGAGCCTTATTTTATTGATATGATTTCTGATTATATCGAAAACAATGTCCTGGACGAATCCGAAAAGGAATTTAATCAAACTGTACTTTATGGACGCGATGTTTCTGCTGCAGAAATTATAGGTGCCGCAAAACGCTTTCCAATGATGAGCGAACATCAGGTAATAATTATTAAGGAAGCACAAGACATAAAAGACCTGATAAAAAAAGAAAAAGAAGATAAAAAAGAAAAGGATAAACAAAAAACTCCTTTTGAAGCATATCTAGAAAATCCGCTTCCATCAACTATTTTAGTGTTTTGTTATAAATACAAAAGTATAGACAAAAGAACAGCGCTCGCAAAATTAATTACAAAAAATGCGGCCATTTTTGAATCAAAAAAATTATATGATAATCAAGTAGCCGACTGGATAAATAATTACTTAAAATCTAAAGACTATTCGATCAACCAACGTGCGGCAGGATTGCTGGGCGAATACCTCGGAACGAGTTTAAGTAAGGTTACAAATGAATTGGATAAGCTTATCATTAACCTTCCACCAAAATCCGAGATCACTACCGAGCACATTCAAACAAATATCGGGATCAGTAAAGATTACAATGTGTTTGAATTAAATACAGCCATTGGAAAAAAAGAAGTATTAAAAGCAAACAGGATTATTAATTATTTCAATTCAAATCCAAAGGATAACCCAATGGTAATGACTGTAGCTTCACTTTACGGATACTTCTGCAAAGTACTTATTTATCACCATTTAGCTGATAAAAAAACGGCTGCTTCAGCAATGGGGGTTAATCCATTTTTTGTGAAAGATTATGAAGTAGGTGCGAAAAATTATTCTGTAGGAAAACTAAAATCCATTTTCAGTTATCTCCGTGAGTATGACCTGAAATCAAAAGGGCTCGACAGAGGCTCTGCGACAGAAGGAGAATTGCTGAAAGAATTGATCTTTAAAATAATGCATTAAGTATAATTGCATTTCGTATATTTTCGTAAAACATTCGTAATTCGTTGGTATGAACTATTGGCTTGTAAAATCAGAACCTTTTAAATACAGTTGGGAGCAATTTGTAAAAGATAAAAAAGCTGTTTGGGATGGTGTTCGCAATTATGCCGCCAGAAACAATATGCGCGCTATGAAAAAAGGCGACCTGGTTTTCTTTTATCATAGTAATGAAGGATTAAATATTGTTGGAATTGCAAAAGTTGTTAAAGAAGCTTACCAAGATCCAACCACAGAAGATACTGCTTGGAGTGTTGTTGAAATTGCTCCTTTCAAAGCCTTAAAAAGACCTGTTTCTTTAGCAGAAATAAAAGTCGACAAACAGCTGGAAGGCATACAACTAGTGCGCTTAAGCAGGCTTTCAGTAGCTTCTATCAAGGTAGAGGAATTTGATAGGATCCTAGCGATGTCCGAAACAAAATAGATCTCTCCTTTTTCTTCCCACTAGCTCCAGCCTTGTGAATTTTTCTTATCTTCGTTCCTCTTTTAAATACACACAATTGTAATGAGCGAATTAAATAAACTAACAGCTATTTCTCCCGTTGACGGCCGATACCGTAACACAACTGAAAAACTTGCCGATTACTTTTCCGAAGCTGCACTTATAAAATACCGTGTACTGGTGGAGATTGAATATTTTATTGCATTATGTGAATTACCTTTGCCACAATTAAAGGGCTTCGATAAAAATCTATACCCTTCCTTACGTAAAATTTATTCAGAATTAACAGAAGCTGATGCACAAAAAATAAAAGACATCGAAAAAATTACGAATCACGATGTAAAAGCTGTGGAATATTTTATCAAAGAAAAATTTGATGCATTAAATATTAAAGAACAAAAAGAATTTATCCATTTTGGATTAACCTCTCAGGATATCAATAATACCGCCATTCCATATTCTATTAAAGCTGCGATGAACGAATGTTTGTTACCTGTTTTAGAGGAAGTGGTAAACAAACTATCTGCATTTGCCGAGGAATGGAAAAATATTTCAATGCTTGCACGTACTCATGGACAGCCGGCTTCTCCAACGCGACTTGGAAAAGAAATAATGGTGTTTGTTGTACGTTTACAGAACCAAATTTCTCAGTTGAGATCAGTTCCTTACGGAGCGAAATTTGGAGGAGCAACAGGAAATTTAAATGCACATCATGTAGCATATCCACAAACCGACTGGTTAACATTTGCCAACACATTTGTAAATAAGACCTTGGGATTAGATCGCTCCTATCCAACTACTCAAATTGAGCATTACGATAATTTTGCTGCATATTGCGATGCGCTGAAACGCATCAATACTATTCTGATAGATCTGGACCGTGATATATGGGCCTACGTTTCGATGGAATATTTCAAACAAAAAATAAAGGTTGGAGAAATTGGTTCTTCGGCAATGCCTCATAAAGTAAACCCGATTGACTTTGAAAACTCTGAAGGGAATTTAGGAATTGCTAATGCACTTTTCGAACATTTTTCCGCTAAATTGCCAATATCCCGTTTACAACGCGATCTTACAGACTCAACCGTTTTACGCAACGTTGGCGTTCCATTGGCGCATAGCTTGATCGCATACAACTCTTTATTAAAAGGACTAGATAAACTGATTCTCAACAAAGAGGCTATTGAAAAAGACCTGGAAAATAATTGGGCAGTTGTTGCAGAGGCGATACAAACTGTTCTTCGCAGAGAAGGTTTCCCAAAACCTTATGAAGCATTAAAAGAACTGACGCGTACTAATACACATATCACCAAAGAAAGTATTGCTGCCTTTATTGATACACTTAATGTTAGTGAAACGATTAAATCAGAACTAAAGAAAATTTCACCGAGCAATTTTACAGGAATTTAAAACACTGTCTCTCCTAAAAAGCCGAACAGAAGTCTTTATAAAATAATCAATGAAAATCAGCGGATTCACTATAGTGCGGAATGCTATCAAATACGATTACCCGATCGTAGAAGCGATTACGTCTATTCTTCCACTTTGCGATGAACTAATAGTTGCTGTCGGGAAATCAGAAGATGAAACGTTACAACTGATCCGTTCCATCAATTCTCCAAAAATAAAGATCCTTGAAACCGTTTGGGACGAAGGATTACGTAAAGGAGGAAAAGTGCTTGCTGATGAAACAAACAAAGCATTTGCTGCAGTTGCAAAAAACAGTGATTGGGCTTTTTATATTCAGGGCGATGAAGTGATCCATGAAAAATATTTGCCTATAATCAAACAGGCAATGGAACAATTTAAAAATGACAAAAATGTAGATGGCTTATTATTTAATTACACACACTTCTATGGGTCGTATGATTTTATAGGTGATTCAAGACGTTGGTACCGGAGAGAAATTCGTGTTATTAAAAATGACAGAGAAATTTCTTCTTATTTAGATGCTCAGGGTTTCAGGAAAAACGGACAAAAATTAAATGTCAAATACATTAATGCAGAAGTTTACCACTATGGCTGGGTAAAGCCTCCGGAAGCACAACAAGCTAAACAGCAAACATTCAACAAATTATGGCATGATGACGAATGGATGAAAAAGAATGTTCCTGATGTTGACAAATTCGATTATTCGCAAACTGACTCAGTTGCACTATTTGCAGGCACGCATCCAAAAGTCATGCAAAACAGGATCGATAAAATGAATTGGAAATTTTCATTGGATCCGACTAAAAAAAAATTATCTATAAAAGTAAAAGTCCTAATGTTCTTCGAAAAAAAAATCGGTTGGAAAATCGGTGAGTATAGAAATTATAAAATTGTTTAACATGAAAAAAACTTCACTCTATTTATTCTTCCTTTCGTTTATTTTATTTTTTTCCTGCACTTCTGGTCCGGGTAAAACAAAAACTATAGTTGAAACAAAAGATACTGTCCCAACAAAAGAGAATTTTGCGAAAGGACAAATAATAGAGAAGGTGATAAACTTGAGTGACGCATCACAATCTTATGCGATGTACCTTCCTTCAAATTATTCCAGCGACAAGACCTTTCCTGTTATTTATGCTTTCGATGCGCATGGTACCGGGAAGCTTCCCGTTTCGATGTATAAAGATCTGGCTGAAAAATATGGATATATTTTAATCGGTTCTAACAATTCAAAAAATGGAACACCTTGGGAGGAATCCCAAATAATCGCTAACAATTTATTTTCCGATTCTCAACTTCGTTTATCCATTAACACTTCCCGTATATATTTATTAGGATTCTCAGGCGGTGCCAGGGTGGCGAACGGATTGTGTATCACAAACGGAGGAATTGCCGGTGTGATATGCTGCGGTGCTGCATCACCTGCGGCAAATTCCAAGGACCCAAGAAGCAATTACACATTTTTAGGAATATGTGGCAATGCGGATTTCAATTACATTGAGATGCGAAAATATGACATGGTAGAGCTTGCAGGAAGACCTGTTAAACATGCTTTTATAGAATTTGATGGTAAACACGAATGGCCAAAAGCAGAGGTTATGAATGATGCATTTTTATGGACAGAATTAGGTGCAATGCGCAAAGACCCTAAATTAAAAAACGATGCTTTTGTGAAAGAAAATATCCTGGTTTTTTCTGATCAAATTAAAAAACTTCAACTAAATAAAAAAACAATTGAAGTTTACAATCTTGTGCGGAGAACGATCAATTTTTTTGATGGTCTTACAGATTTAAAAGAATACTACGACATCTATAATCCATTGAAGGCAAATCCTGAGATCGATAAAAAATTAAAACTGGAAAGCAAAAACTGGAAACAAGAAGAGGATTTAAAATCATTTTATTCCGATGCATTTCAATCCAAGAATCTGGATTGGTGGAGACAAGACATTAATTCCATGAATAAAAAAATAAAAACAGGAAGTACAGAAGAGGCGCTGATGTATAAACGAACACTTGATTACCTGAGCCTTGTTGCCTATATGCAAACAACCGGTTCCCTGCAAAAACAAAATCTGCCCGCAGCTAAAATGTTCTGCCAGATCTATATGATCATTGACCCTACAAATAGCGAAGCGCATTATCTGAATGCAACAATTTTGGCTATAGAAGGAAAAGATAAAGAAAGTATTGCAGCATTAGAAGAATCGGTAATAAACGGATTTAAGGATATTTCCAGATTACAAATGGATAACACTTTCCTTAAAATAAAAACAACACCTGAATTTGACTTGCTCTTAAAAAAGGTGAATGAGGCGAGTTTAAATCCTGCTACAAAAAATTAATTACATCGATCCTTCATCAGCAAAACTATAAAATCCGTTTTCCGTGATGATCAAATGATCCAATAATGGAATTTCCATTAATTTTCCGGCATCCTTTACGCTTTTAGTTATCCGAATATCCGCTTCACTGGGTTTTAAGTTTCCTGATGGATGGTTATGACAAATTATGATCGAGGAGGCGTAACACGCTATCGCTGCTTTAAAAATAATTTTCAGGTCTACAACCGTTCCGGATATACCACCACGGGAGATCATTTCTTTTTTAATTACCAAATTCGCACGATTCAACATCAGCAACCAAAATTCCTCATGTGGCAGATCTAATAATAGAGGTTGCATTATCTCGAATGCATCTTTACTTGAAATAATTTTTTTTCGGCTTACAACATCGGAATCCTTTCTTCTCCGGCCCAGTTCCATGGCAGCCATTATGCTTATTGCTTTCGCTTCACCGACACCCTTAAATTTAATTAACTCACTT
>JAPLDC010000474.1 GCA_026391935.1 Bacteroidota bacterium
AACGGATCACGTTAAAAAATATTAATCAATTAAGTAAAAATACAAAATTAATTTTTCGTAAAGTAAGCAAAGTGTTTTTTAAGATTTAAAAAATACTTCTCAAACCAATTGTAACTAATATAGCTCATCAGGAATGTCAAAAAAAGTACAATTGCTGCTTTTAATAATTTCTGCCAGAATGAAACCGCTTCAATATCGAGATACTGATAAGTATTCAGCACAAGAAGTAGCGCAATCTGGTGCAGAAGATACATTCCATACGTATAAATCCCCCATTTGGAAATCCATTTAAACTGCGACAACTTTAATCTTTCCGAATTACAAAAATTCTGATCCATAATAATCCATGCAACAAAAATGCTCGTTACAAGACGATCGATAAGTGTGGACACAATAACATTAAAAAAATAACCACTCAAAAGCACATACAGTATGCCTGATATGTAAATGACAATTCTTTTGCGGACTGACGTGTTTTTAAAATAATTTATAAAAACAGAGGAATTCAGAGACAAATAAGCTGCCAGGCCACCTATAGCGAGATCGCTCGATACGCCCAGTGAATGAAAGTACAATACAAAAGGTTCATTCAAATGCAAACACCGGAAGGATAAGCTTATAAGAATGACTGAAATAAAAATAGAAATAAAATATTTTTTAGGCACAAAATAAAATAACAGCGGCCAAATCAGGTAAAACTGCTCTTCAACAGCAACAGACCAGGTAACACCTGTTAAAAACGAGCCTTTTAATCCCTCTGTTGTAATGTGGATCAGATCGAAATTACTCAAAAATGTAAAATAATAAATTTGTCGGTCGCCAAAAACATCAGGATTCGGATGAATGAATGAGATCAGAAAAGGATATAAATAAAAAGCGAAGATCAGCACCAGATAATACAAAGGCCAAATCCTAAGAAACCTTCTGATATAAAATGCTTTTATATCGAGTTTTCCACGGACTTCAATTTCTTTCAAAATTAAAAAAGTAATTAAAAATCCACTTAGAACAAAAAAAACAGATACTCCCAATCCTCCATTTGCAAAAAGTGTATACAGAACATGCTCCCAGAATGGAGATTGAACATTTAATGTTTTAACAGCAGCCCATAGTATGTGTTCTGAAAAAACAAAAAAGAAAGCAATGAACCTAAGTCCATCCAAATTCGGAAAAAATATTTTTGTTTTTTGATCAACAATCATAAAAGAATTTATTTGATAAATTAATATACATAACAAATGCAACAGAAATGTTATTCGCTTAGTATTTACAAATTCAACGCTTCTATTTTCCTTTTTAATTCTTTCATAAAGACGGCTAGCTCCTTGACCCAATATTTTCTTGTAAAAATCGAATTATCGTTTACAAACTTTCTGCATATACTGCCATTCGCTATATCAGTGCAAATATTTTCAAACATATTGAAATTATCAAGCACATAAACGTTGCTTGATTTTTTAAAAAAACCAAGCAAATCATTTTGAGGATTGGGGGAACATAAAACAATGTTCCCAGAAGCCAAATACTCGATT
>JAPLDC010000396.1 GCA_026391935.1 Bacteroidota bacterium
CTTTTAAAAGCATGTTTTCTTTTTACTTTTCCTGTTCCGGTCAAAGAGAATCTTTTTTTCGCTCCGGAATGCGTTTTCATTTTAGGCATCTTACTGATTTATTGATTAAAAATTAACTATTAAAAATTGCAAAATTGTCTATTTCTTTTTTGGTGCGATCACCATTATCATTTTCTTTCCTTCTAAAACCGGCATTTGTTCAGGTTTTCCATACTCTTCCAATTCACTAACAAAGCGTAATAATAAGATCTCACCTTGTTCTTTAAATAAAATTGAACGTCCTTTAAAAAACACAAATGCCTTTACTTTTGAACCTTCTTGCAAAAATTTGATCGCATGATTCTTTTTGAAAACAAAATCATGATCATCTGTTTGCGGACCAAAACGAATTTCTTTGATCACTGTTTTCGCAGCTTTCGCTTTTAATTCTTTTTGTTTCTTTTTTTGGTCGTATAAAAACTTTTTATAATCAACTACTTTACAAACTGGCGGAACGGCTGTAGGAGAAATTTCTACTAGGTCCAAACCTGCTTCTCTTGCAATTTCCAAGGCTTTTTCAATCGGGTAAACCCCTGGTTCAATACCTTCAAAAACTACCCGAACTTCTTTTGCTCTTATTCTTTCGTTTATCGCATGAAGTTCTTCTCTTCTTCTTTGTCCGCCTCTTCCAAAACGTCTATCAACGTTTGCTGCAGGAGCTGTTCCTGTTGTCGAAGTTCCCGGCTTTACAAATTTTCCCGGTGCAGGCTTATTAAATTTATTGCCTGAATTGTTGTTAAATGGAGCTGCTATAGCTTGTTCCTCCTAATTTTGTTAATACTCTATTTATTAAATCTGTTCTCTATTTCTGTATTGATGATCTTTGCAAACTCCTCTAAAGAAAAGGATCCTAGATCACCATCACCTTGTTTACGCACCGATATCTTGTTTTCGGCTTCTTCTTTCTCCCCAACAATCAACATATACGGTACTTTCTGCAATTCTGTATCTCGTATTTTCTTCCCTATTTTCTCATTTCTATCGTCTACGAGCCCGCGAATATCGTAATTATTTAGCGATTCTAAAACTTTTTTTGCGTAATCATTGAATTTTTCACTAATTGGCAGTACTGCAACCTGGTCAGGAGTCAACCACAGTGGGAATTTCCCGGCACAATGTTCAATTAAAACCGCAATAAATCTTTCTAAGGATCCAAAAGGTGCCCGGTGAATCATAACCGGACGATGTTTTTGATTATCACTGCCAGTATATTCCAACTCAAAACGCTCCGGAAGGTTATAATCTACTTGGATTGTACCCAATTGCCATTTCCTACCGATTGCATCTTTTACCATAAAATCGAGTTTCGGACCATAAAAAGCAGCTTCACCCAATTCCACAACAGTTTTTAAGCCTTTTTCAGCTGCAGATTCAATGATCGCATTTTCGGCAAGCGCCCAATTTTCATCCGAACCAATATATTTTGTTTTATTTTCCGGATCACGTAATGAAATTTGTGCTGTAAAATCATTAAAATCAAGCGCTCTGAAAACATAAAGTACCAAATCTATAACTTTACAAAACTCTTCTTTTACTTGATCGGGGCGACAAAATAAATGTGCATCATCTTGAGTAAAGCCTCGAACGCGTGTCAACCCATGTAATTCACCAGCCTGCTCATAACGATAAACAGTACCAAACTCTGCAAAACGCAAAGGCAGATCTTTGTAGGATCGAGGTGATGTTTTATAGATTTCGCAATGGTGCGGACAGTTCATCGGTTTTAAGAAAAACTCTTCTCCTTCATGTGGAGTGCGGATCGGTTGAAATGAATCAGCCCCGTATTTTTCATAATGTCCGGATGTAATGTATAAGTTCTTATTTCCGATATGAGGTGTAGCCACAGGTAAATACCCACTTTTCAATTGTTGCTTTTGCAGGAACTGAATCAATCGCTCACGCAAAGCTGCTCCTTTTGGAAGCCACAGTGGTAAGCCCATTCCCACTTTTTCAGAAAAAGCGAAAAGTTCTAATTCTTTTCCAAGTTTACGATGATCCCTTTTTTTTGCCTCTTCCAATAAAACTAAATAATCAGTAAGATCTTTTTGTTTCGTGAATGTTATTGCATAAACACGAGTCAGCATTTTATTTTTTTCATCGCCTCTCCAATATGCACCGGCAATATTCATAAGCTTTGCAGCCTTTATGAAACTTGTATTCGGAATATGTGGACCGCGACACAGATCAGTAAAATTTCCTTGCTGATAAAAAGTGATACTTCCATCCTCTAAACCTTCAAGAAGATCGAGTTTGTATTCATCATTCTTATCCTTAAAATAATTTACAGCATCTTTTTTTGATACTTCAGTCCGCTTGAATTCATTGCCTTGACGAGCCAATTCAAGCATCTTATCTTCAATCTTTTTAAAATCTTCCTGAGTGATAGCTTTTCCGCCTAAATCGATATCATAATAAAATCCATTTTCAATCGGAGGACCGATTCCGAATTTCGTTCCAGGATAAATTGATTCTAAAGCCTCTGCCATCAAATGCGCTGAAGAGTGCCAAAATGTGGATTTCCCCTCAACATCATTCATTGTTAACAATACAAGTTTTGAATCTTCGTTGATCGGACGCGTAGAATCCCAAACAGCACCATTTACTTTTGCTGCTAAAACATTTCTTGCTAAACCTTCAGAGATTGATAGCGCAACTTGATGCGCTGTAGTTCCTTTTTCGTATTCGCGAATAGAACCGTCGGGTAGTGTAATTTTGATCATTTTCTAAAATTTGTCCAAACATCCAAACAAACGGACGCAGGTAATTAATAAGTTCGCAAAGATAATTTTATTATATGAGAAAACAAGAGGTTATTTGCGCTTTACTTTCCTGTAAAACCAATCAACATAAGTAAACAAGCTTTATGTTCTATATCGGTGTTGCTTGGCGGAATTTCGTATACAATAGAGTAGGTACCGGCTTTTACAGGCTCGTAGGTCCAATTAGGATCTGTTGAATCAATTATTTTCTCAGCAATTTTCACTTTTGGAACAGTTTTATCATAAACACTTATTTTAACCGACTCTTCAAAGGACGAGGAGCAAAAAAATAATTTATATTTCTGTCCTTTGAAAGCAAGAAATTCTACAGACTTTTCTTTATTCAAGAGGTCGAACGAGAATTCTGTCATTGTAAAACCATCGTATTTAAAAGGAGAAGTGATCCTTCCCTTATTCTCTTCAATGATCTGAGAAATTTTATACTGAGAAAAGATTGAATTACTGAAGCAGCTGAGAATTAACAGTAATGCAAATGGTAAGCTAGAAAAAGTTTTTTGCTTCATTTATTCTCTATTGTTCTTCCTTCCCTGCATATCCTATTAATAGAACTACGCAGCCTTTTTTTACTTTTCCATCTAAGCTTTTTGGTATATCGTATTCTATGTAATAATTTCCAGGTTTTGATGGCTGGAAAGACCAAAAATTATTGTCTACACCTTGAGAATTATCATATAATTTATTCCTCCCCTTTTTTACACGATTACTTTTATCGTAGATATTCATCTTGACAGGTTCCTCAAAACCAGAAGAGCAAAATATCAATCGATATTTCATACCGCTAAATGCTGTGAACATCACCTCTTGCTTTTTCTCCTTATCATCAAAGGTAAATTCAGTAACAACATAAGCATCGTACTTATATGGTTTGGGCACATTGGGCTTACAGCTTTTCATTATCTGCTTCGCCTTGCATTGCCCAAAAATATTATGGTTAGTACAAATTAATGCACTAACCATAATTAAAATTGAAAAAAAGAGAATCTTTTTTTTCATACAATTTATTTATATCCAACCATAAATATCATACACCCAGTAAGTTTAGCATTGGTGCTATCTGCCGGCACATCATAATCTACAAACATTTTGCGGGAACGTGGTGCGTCAAAAACTAATTCTTTTTCAGTATCTTTTGCATCCTTATTTGAAAAAATTGCTTCTCTCTTCTTTGTTTCTTTGTCTTTTGTAAAAATATTGATCTTTATTCCTTTAGGTAACCCGGATGTATTGAAAACCAGGCGGTATTTTTCTCCAATAAAAATAGGCACTTCTACTTCCAGCTGTTGTGCTTTTTTAGTGAAATTTATTTTGGTAAATTTTTGACTGTCGTATTTGAAGGGTTCGAGTTTTTTCTTGCAACTTGCAGTTAAGGCTTTTTTATCGCAATTATCAGCTGTTTGGAGAGTGGTAAATCCAAAAATGAATAATAAACCAACTAAACTTATATAGAATGATTTTTTCATAATCTTAATTTTTTTTATAATATTTTAAAATTAACCTTTAATAAATTTTTCTCGAATCTCTTCAATTTTTTTTGTCAAATTAGAAACTTCATCGTCTGTTAAAGATAATTCGACTTCAGTATTTTCTGATGCATTCGGATTGCTTTTTACAGAAGGAAGAGCATCGTAAATTTGTTTAATAGTGACCATGTCAGCAATTAATCCGGTAATACCTGCATCTTTTTTCTCTTCAGCTTTTAAAGCGTTAATAATGCTTTCCAAAATAGTCATTTGCTCTGCCAGTTTATTATTCAAGGATTTGTCTTTACCTTTTTCGTAAACTTTAGAGGCGATATACATACTTTCTACCCAAG
>JAPLDC010000389.1 GCA_026391935.1 Bacteroidota bacterium
AACCACGCATGTTTGTCGCCAAGGTCTGATATGTGTAATTTTGATCGGTGGCAATGTTTGTAGTATTATCAAATTTTGGATTGAACCAATTATCAACACCTCCCATATAATAGATCAATTTCTTATTCCCGAAAGAAGTGCTTGCTGCAATTCGATTTGCCCAGATCAGGTCACGGCTAATTTTTTTATACCAACGACCATCCAAGCCCACAACAAAAAAATCGGTTTTCTCTTTATCTATCTGACGGTAATATTCACCAAAAATTTTCGCTCTTGCACCATTGTATAAGTTCAACCCTTTCTTGATGGAATTATCGAAAACATATTCCAGCTTCAGTGAACCCCAGTTTTCAAAAGCATTCTGTCTCTTAAGATTGGTAAGATCGGTACCAGTATAAACAATTTTATCGTTACGATAATTGATGCTGCCTCTTAAACTTGCCACTTCATTAAATGGATACTTCCAAATGTATTTCGCTTCATGGATATATACTTTTACAAGCGAATAATTATCGGCAATATCCAAAAGTGATTGACGATGAAGCACTAACTGCCGATCGATATTCTTAATTCTGTTTTCGCGACTCAGAAAGAATTCGTTGCTATTCAGATCCCCAGAAAAACGAACTCCGCCCACAATCCTGTAATCCTCAAACAGATCGCTGACACCTACTTTAAAAAATGCATTTATTCCGGGATTCAGATAGATCGGACTTCCGCCACCGGCAAATTTTTGATAGGAGGCATTCAGAAACGAATTATCAATTTGCGAAACAACGTAGTCGACAGAATAATTGACATTATAATTTTTTTGTTTCCCTAAAATAAATTCCGAAGCGGGATCCTTTGATGCTGCAACAACAGTATCTGTTGCTACTTTTTTCAGTTCAACTATCTCTTTATTTTCTTTCGGCTGTTCATTCTCAAACCTATAATTATTGATATCAATTACGGAAGAATCTTTCTTAGGTGTATCGCCGATATTGATCACCACTTTTACATTTTCTGCAGTAGGCGTTTCCTTCAGATTTTTATCTTTCGCCTGAGCCTCAACAGCTTCTTTTCGTTCAATCCTATCTTTATAATCGCGGTAAGAAGTATTCTTTAAAATAAGTTTTTGAGTAGCAGAAGAAGAAATTAATGGAGCAACGAATAATTTATATTTTCCATTTTCAAAAATGATCTCCGAAAATTTATTCGATTTTACATTTACATCTTGCTCCAGAATACAGCGGGAATAATTTGTGATCGGATAGGAAGAAACAATTGTTCTGTAATGTGATGCCGTATCAACAAAGGCTATTACACTGTCAAAACGGGCAATGTAACGATTACGGATACCATTCAGATCACTCAAATAAGAAATATGCGTACTGTCATAATCAGCAGGATATGTTTCATCAATGTATGGTGTATTGGTTACACGTTTTAGGATCCGCGACTTAGTGACATTGTCAAAAACAAAAATATCCTTATACGCCATTGGAGGTTCTTCTTTTCGCTTCGGATCATGAAACAGCGTATCCAAAGGTCTGTTAGAAGAAAACACAATTTCTTTCGATCCATGAATAAAACGAGGAGTAAGGTCATCATAAATATCTTTTGTAATTTGATCACAAGCGCTGGAAGCTGCAGTAAGAATAAAAATATCTGTTTGTCCTTTTTGCACTGCCGACATGACAAACCTGTTTCCATCATCATTATAGGAGTAGTCCAATATTTTTTCGAAACCTGTTATGTGACGCTCCGTCACATCTTTTGTTTCCAACTCATAGGTCGCCAAAACCAAATAACTCTTTCTTTCTATGATGTACGAAAATAATTTTCCACTCGGATGCCATGCAACTAATGGGAAAGAGCAATCACTCGGACGATCAATTTTTTGTCCTGATTTTAAAATTCGTTTCGCCTTATTTTTTTTAATATCATACAACCATATCTTGTATTGCCCCATTTCATTAGTGGTATACAAAACATAATTTCCATCAGGACTCACTTTCATTTGTCCGTAAATACGAGAAGCACGCGGTTTTTTTACCTTTAATGGTACCAACTTCGGTAAGGTGGCCGTTGTATCTTTATCGATATATTTATTGGTGTAGGAATCATAACATTCTTTCCAAAGATTCTTTACTGAGATCCCTAAAACAAACAAAGAAGAGTTGTCAATATTACGACTCACTTTGGTCATATATAAAATATTGGAGATTACCGCCTCACCATAATTGTCGGCTATATGTTTCCATAAAGCATGCCCTGCATATTTCGCATCAGTTCCTTCCAGACGATTGATGTTTTTATATTTTCCACTTTTAATACCGTCTTTTACGCGATTATCAATTTCGGAATTCCAATCACAAGAAACATAATCTACCAATCCTTTGATATACCAATCAGGCAAATTCAGTAAGGTGCTATTCTTCACCATCTCACGAACATTTCCCCCATACATCATTTCATTGATCAACACTTCTGCTAATCCCGAACGGATCTGAGCATCCAACTTTGCATGGTCTCCTTCATAGAATAAGATCACCTTCGAGCCTGCTACACGCGTCACACCACCGGTATTATAATCTTCCTCCGTAGAAAGTCCTATATTGCTTTGTTTGTAATCCGACTGTTTATTGTAAACGATGAATTGCACTTTATCTTCAAAAGAATAATCAAACAACTTTTCAATTTCTTCCATTTGTACTTTGGCGGATTGAGAAACGTAATTCGATAATTCACGACCTTGCTCATAGAAATAAACATCGTATTTAGGATATGAATAATAGGTCCAGAAATAATTATCGTATTTCACACGATTTTTCCCGAAATCTGTTTGGGAGCCACTATAAAATTGCGCAGAAACCTTCGAATCCGAAAAAATAACGAACAGCAACAGAAGGAAAACAATCGCCTTTTTAAATGAAGAAGTAAAAATAGTGTACACCGAAAATTTATTAGAATGCTAAAATACTAAATATTGAAAGCAATTACAAGGCTGAAATCCTAATTTTGCTACTTTTGTAACGCATTTAAAACGAAAATAGTATGATCTCCATCCATTCATTCACCTTTAATCCGATACAGGAAAATATGTACCTGCTTTTCGATGAAAGCAAGGAATGCGTTATCATTGACCCGGGTTGTTATGATGACAACGAACGGGCGATCTTATCAAAATTCATAACCGATAATCAGCTGAAGCCGGTAAAACTGCTCAATACTCATTGTCATTTAGACCACATCTTCGGAAATGGCTATGTGGCGAAGAAATACAATCTTAAACTTGAGGTCAATAAAAATGAACAGCGTATTTTAGATGCATATAAAATTACATGCGATATGTATGGTATGAATGCTGATCCTTCACCTCAGCCATCAGTATTTTTAGAAGAAGGCGATATCATCAGTTTCGGAAATTCTAAATTGGAAATTTTATTTACACCCGGACATTCACCCGGAAGTTTAACCTATTACAACAGAGCAGATAAATTTTTGATTGCCGGTGATGTTTTATTTTATGGAAGCATTGGCAGAAGTGATCTTCCAGGTGGTAATCATGAAACATTGATCAGCAGTATTACAAATAAATTATTGCCTTTGGGTGATGATTATAAAGTGTATAGTGGACATGGACAAGTTACTACAATTGGTTTTGAAAGAAAACACAATCCGTTTCTGACGTAAATTTTTACCACAGATTAAACAGATTTTCACAGATAAAGCGAATAAAGAATTTTTACGGAGCGTGTCCCCTCCGGAGGGGCTGGGGGAGGATGAGAATCAATATTGGAATCGTTATGCAAATCTATGACAATCAAACTCGGAAAATACAAACATTATAAAGGCAAAGAATACGAAGTAATTGGAATTGCCCGCCACAGCGAAACACTTGAAGAATTAGTAGTTTACAAAGCATTGTATCAAACAGAAGGAGAAAACCTTTGGGTGCGACCACATCATATGTTCACGGAGGATATTGTAGTAGGTGGCGAAAAAATGAAACGTTTTGAATTTATTGGAGAAGCTTAATTTTACGAAGCTTGTTCTCTTTTTTTCAACACAAAGTACACAGAACACAAAAAGATTTTCAAGATATATATTTTTCTAACGGAGCATGTCCCCCTTTTTTCAACACAGAGGACACAAAGCACAAAAGATTTTCAATATATATATTTCTTACGGAGCATGTCCCCCTTTAAAGGGGGCAGGGGGATGAATACGAAGTTTCATCGAGAGCTCTTTACGCCTTCTTAAAATTTTATTCCTTTACAATTTTCCCAACTCCTATAATTCTATCTTCACTAACAACTTTCACAAAATACAATCCCTTTGCCTGTTCAGATAATTCAATCGTATTTTCTCGTCTCAAAATATTTTTCTTATAAACCAATGCTCCTATACTATTATAGACTTCTATACTTGTATTTTTAATAGGTTCTGAAATGGATAAATTGAATATTCCATTGGAAGGGTTTAGGAAAATGGAAATGTTATTTTCATTTAAGTTTTCATTTATTCCTAATAATTGTTGACTTAATTTAGCAACAAAAATGTCATAAAACCCAACGGGTGTTAAATCAAATACTCCTACAGTCGGATCAAAATCTCCCGACATGTCTATACATGTTTGAGTGGTGTATATTTTGGCAAGTGAAGCTTTCTTTCATCCCCCAGCCCCCTTCAAAGGGGGACAAGCCCCGAAATAATAATTTACTTCCGCAAACTCTGCG
>JAPLDC010000256.1 GCA_026391935.1 Bacteroidota bacterium
TGTTTGGCTAAGAAAAAAAGAATAAAAAAATTATACTTATAAAGATTTATCAAAAAATATAATTTCAGTTAAATTAAAATTAGAATTAATTCTTTTTCAATAAATGTGAATTATATATTCTAAGCCTTTCTTCTTGACCAACTTTTCTCTTTTTTTTGTATTCATAAATTTAAAATGAAATTTATATCCTTACGGAATATTTCGTTTGATTAACCCTGAAAACATTTCAATTAAACACCATAAATTGTTAACTTTACAATAAATTAAGCAATTTGTATGGAAGAACAGCCAGTCATTAATATTGAAGCAGAAAAAAAAGAAATTTTGAAACGTTATCGGGCACTTTTGCATGCCTGTAAACGGACACTTGAAAAAGGAGACAAACTACTTATCCGAAAGGCTTTCGATATTTCATTGGAAGCACATAAAAATATGCGTAGAAAATCGGGAGAACCCTATATCTACCATCCTATTGCCGTTGCCCATATCTGTGCCGAAGAAATTGGCCTCGGTACAACATCTGTTGTCTGTGCACTGTTACACGATGTAGTAGAAGATACAGACCTTACACTTGAAGATATTAAAGGATTATTCGGGGCCAAAGAAGCGAAGATCATTGATGGATTAACAAAAATTTCCGGAGTTTTTGATCAAGGTTCATCTTTACAAGCGGAAAATTTCAGAAAAATGCTTCTTACACTTTCTGATGATGTTCGTGTAATTCTTATAAAACTTGCTGACCGCCTTCATAATATGCGCACACTTGAAAGCATGAAGCGGGACAAACAATTAAAAATAGCCTCTGAAACACTTTATCTTTATGCTCCTTTAGCACATCGGTTAGGTTTAAATGCAATAAAAACGGAGCTTGAAGACCTTGGTTTAAAATTCACAGAACCTGAGCTATTCAACGCTATTGAACAGCGCCTAAGAGAATCTGAACCTGAACGCAAAAAGTTTATTAGCAAATTTATGGTTCAGATAAAAGAAATTTTAGAAGAGCAAGGTTTAAAAACAAAAATTATTGGTCGACCAAAATCCATTTACTCGATCAATAGTAAAATGAAAAACAAAGGAGTCCCCTTTGAAGAAATTTACGACTTATTTGCTATCCGCATTGTAATAGATACGCCTCCTGAAAATGAAAAAACAGATTGTTGGAGGGTTTATTCTATCGTTACTGATTTTTACCATCCGAGTCCGGACAGGCTCCGCGACTGGATCTCTACACCAAAAGCAAACGGATATGAAAGTTTGCATACCACTGTTATGGGCCCGGAAGGGAAATGGGTGGAAGTTCAAATCCGGACAGTAAGGATGGATGAACTGGCTGAAAAAGGATATGCAGCGCATTGGAAATACAAGGATAGTGCAAACGAAAGTCAGCTGGACGAATGGATTCGCAAAATCAGAGAGATACTTGAGAGTCCGGAAGAAAATGCAATGGAATTTTTAGATGATTTTAAATTAAATTTATTTGCTGAAGAAATTTTCGCTTTTACTCCTAAAGGAGAAATGAAGACCTTGCCAATCAATGCTACCGCCTTAGATTTTGCATTTGATATCCATACTAAAGTTGGAGAAAAATGTATCGGGGCGAAAGTAAACCACAAACTTGTTCCGCTGAGTTATAAATTAAAAAGTGGGGATCAAATCGAAGTGCTTACATCCAACAAGCAAACCCCAAAGGAAGATTGGTTGGGATTTGTTGTTACCGCTCGTGCTAAATCAAAAATAAAAAATGCTCTAAAAGAGGAAAGAAAAAAAGTTGCGGAAGACGGAAGAGAAATGCTAGAAAGAAAATTCAATCATTTGAAAATCGATTTTACTATTTCCAATATCAATGAACTGGCCAATTACTTTAAGTTACCGAGTAGTCAGGAACTTTTTTATCGCATTGCAGTTGGGAATATTAATTTAAAACACCTTAAAGATTTCCGTCAAGAACATGGAAAAATTACGCATAAATCGGGCAATATTAAGAAAGCCGAAACGTCTCAATCACTTGAACAACTAGTTACTGCTGCACGTGGAAAATCCGACATGTTAGTGATTGGAGAAAATTTACAAAAGATAGATTACAAGCTTTCACCATGCTGCACTCCTATTCCTGGTGATGATGTATTTGGTTTTATAACAATAAACGAAGGAATAAAGATCCATCGTGTTAATTGTCCGAATGCGATTCAGTTATTATCAAATTACTCCTATCGCGTTGTAAAAGCTAAATGGACAAGCCAGGAATTAATTTCATTCTTATCAGGAATAAAAATTACAGGAATTGATGAAGTTGGTTTGGTAAACAATATCACAAAAATTATTTCAAATGAACTGAATGTTAATATGCGTTCAATTAGTTTTGATACAAATGATGGTACTTTTGATGGGACGGTAATGGTTTTTGTTCAGGACACAAATCACCTGACCGAATTAATGAAAAAACTCAAAAAAGTAAATGGAGTATTGAGTGTTACCCGTATCGATGGAAACAATTAATAAACATTGATTTCTCAACACCAAACAGCTCATTTTCAGCACATTTATGCCTTTTTTTTTTGTGAATATCTTTCGGGAACAAAACCGATTATTTTCGTAATTTTATACCTCAAATTTTAAAAGACCAGTATGTCTGCTATTGATACGAAAGAAACGGTAAAACAAATTTTTTCTGAATATTTGGAAAATCACGGCCATAGAAAAACGCCTGAACGTTTTACTATTTTAGGTGAAATCTATTCGCATAACGGACATTTTGATATCGAATCCCTATATATTCACATGAAAAATAAAAAGTATCGTGTGAGTAGGGCAACACTTTATAATACTATTGAACTTCTTTTAAATTGCAACTTGGTTACCAAACATCAATTTGGAAAGAACCTTGCTCAATTTGAAAAATCATATGAATTCAAACAACACGACCATTTAATATGTCAGGATTGTGGCGAAGTATTAGAATTTTGTGATCCACGCATTCAGCAAATTCAAAAAATGGCTGATGAACTGCTGGAATTTGAAATTAGCCATCACTCACTTACTTTTTACGGTAAATGCAAAAAACTTGCAAAAAACGGGGTTTGTGAAAATAAAAAATCCAAAGAAAAATAATTACACTTATGATATTTAGTTATAAATCAAGTAAACAAAATTCGGTTAATGTTTTTCTGCTTTGTGGAGAACTAATTGATCGTGGCCAAGCTAATGGTATTCTAGAGGAAATTGAAGTAGGAATTGAAAAAGGAGAAAACAAGATTCTTTTAAATTTAACTGATTTGAAATACTTAAACAGTAGCGGCCTAAATGTCATCATCAATATTCTAACTAAAGCACGTAAGTCAAGCGGAGATGTGGCAATTTGCAATGTAAATAAAAAAATCACAGAGCTTTTGATAATTACAAAATTAAACAGTGTTTTCAATTTATGTGAAAGCGCTGAAGAAGCAATAGAAATATTAAATAAATAAACAACGTTTTATTTAATAAAAATCTTTGTTAAAATAGATAGGAAATAAAATTCGTATAAATAAGTTATTCGTAGATAAATGAAAGTAGATGTATTATTAGGTCTTCAATGGGGAGACGAAGGAAAAGGAAAAATTGTTGATGTTTTAACACCAAAATATGATATCATAGGACGCTTTCAAGGTGGACCGAATGCTGGCCATACACTGGAATTTAATGGAATAAAGCATGTATTAAGAACAATCCCTTCCGGTATATTTCATGAGAAATCAATAAACATAATTGGAAACGGTGTTGTAATCGACCCTGTCGTGCTTCTTTCCGAAATAGAGGCCTTGATCAAAATGGGTGTTGATGTAAAATCAAAACTTTTACTTTCTACAAAAGCCCACTTGATCCTTCCGACTCACAGATTGCTAGATGCAGCATCTGAAGCGGCAAAAGGGAAAGAAAAAATTGGTTCTACCTTAAAAGGTATCGGACCAACCTATATGGATAAAACAGGTAGAAATGGTATTCGTGTCGGAGATATTTTATTACCTAATTTCAAAGATAAATACAACGCACTCGTTGAAAAACATAAACAAATCTTAAGTCATCATAATTTCACATATGACCTTTCTGCAATGGAACCTGAATGGTTTAAGGCCATTGAGGACTTGAAAGCATTTCAGCAGATAGAAAGTGAACATTACATCAACGATGCTTTTAAAAA
>JAPLDC010000194.1 GCA_026391935.1 Bacteroidota bacterium
AAATTACTTTAGATGTTGTCGTTTTCGTTTGTGAAAAAGTTGTAAGACCCGTAAAGAACAGTATTAAAAAAATTGATAATAATATACTTTTCCTGCGCATTGACTAGATTTTGATTAACAAACATAAAATAAAAATAGTTCCATTTGACAAGTATACAAAAAAAAGTGTCCACTCCTTATGAAGAGTGGACACCTATAGTAATTTATCAATTTTTAGTTTGCTAATGCTTTAAAGTCAGCATTTTCGCGGAATTTAATGAATTCTGCATCGTCTTTCGCCATTTGTTTGAAAGAAGCATCTTTTTGGATAGCCACTTTTAAATTATTAGTTAAAACATCAGCTTTACCTTGACGAGCACCTGCAATCGCTTTCAAATAGAATGATAATGCAGCATCTTTATCAGTTGTTGAATTGTCGATAGTTGACATTGCTCCGTCAGAGTTACCATTTAATAATTTAGCCAATGCAGCGTTGAATGAATTATCGCTTCCGAAATCACTAACTGCAGATGCGTAGTTACCATTTTGAATCTCAATGATTCCCATGTTGTAAGAAACTTCAGCAGATGAACCAGCTTGTTTGTAAAGTTCCATTGCAGTTTTGCGATCACCTTTCCAACGAGCTACAATTCCCATGTTGTTTTTTACAATTGGGTTGTTCGCTGATAAACCATCCGCTTTTTTGAATTCAGCATCAGCATCATTCAATTTATTTTGCATTAAATAAATCATACCAACGTTGTTAGACGTTCTCCAATCAGAACCATATTTAGTTTCTGCTTTTTTGTAGATATCTAATTTGGCATTCAAATCAGTTGTCAAAGTAGCAGCATAAAGGATTTCTTCAACTGATAAGCTATCAGGAGCAGAAGCAGCTAATTTAGAGATTTGCTCATCTGTACGGCTGTTAACGTCAACATTTAATGTAAGAACCGATCTACGTAATTTTGGTAAGATCTTGTCAGCAACTTCAGTATAGGTCTTAGACAAATTTTTGATTTCTTTTTCACGGGTATCTCCATCAGGATACATTGTTAACACACGTAAAATTAATTCTTTGTCAGCTATAGTAGAAGCTTCCATAGCCTTTTTGAAACCATCCCAATCCTCAGCAGTAGTTACTTTATTATAAAAAGCATCCTGAGCAGCAACATCAACTTTCGATTTTTTATCTTTAAATAGTGTAATCATAGCCTTTGTAGCTTCTTTTGCACGATCTTCTGCTAATTCACCGTTACGTGCTAATTCACCATCTGGAGAAGCGTAAGCAGACACATTCATGTTTTTAAATGCGATATTAGGGTTTTTAGATGCTGCAGTAGCATATTCTTTGAATGATTTTGACTCTGCACTTGTCATTTCTGAACCACGAACTTGTGATTGATTAATTACGAAGAAAATATTTGTTGTTTCAGAGTGTGGTACAACTTTTTGGAAATTATCTTTTCCTATAAGTGATTTATCATCAGATTTTACCAATAAAGGTGTGATGATTGTTCCATCTGCAACTTTTTTAGCTGGAAGGTCTTTCTTTTTTGATTTTACCGCACCAGAAGCTCTTAATTCTAAAGTAGCCACTTTCATTTCAGGAATGTATGCGAATTTTTCAGAAGTATAAGAAAAACTACCGCCAGTTTTATTCGCGATCTTTTTACCTGTTCCTTCTACTTTTTCACCAATCAATACAACTGGAGTAAGTGCTTTTTCGCCACCATTGTATTTTACTACAGGGATTGTAGTAACTGTAGCCTTTTTAGGGAATACTTTAGCAGGGTATGTGCCAGTGATACTAACTGTCATACTGTCGCCATGCATTTCCATAGGGTCAGGAGTAACTTTGTAGGTAATTTTATCGGCATTCTTAACCAATTTACCTAATCCATTACAAGAGGTCAAAGCAACTGCTGTGATAACAGCTAAACCTAATGTTTGTAAAGATTGATTTTTCATTTTATCGTTTTTAGTTCTGTTTAGAAATGATACGGTTTTTGTATATAGTACTATAAGGTGCAAAAATAATTAAATTTTTAAATAATGAAAGTATTTAGACAATTAATAATGGTCATTTTTCATTTTAATGAACTGTTTTCTGCTTTAACATGCGTCACCCCTTGATTATAGCCTTTTTTGAGGATATTCAGCATTAATTCATAATCTTCCGGATTATTGGCAAAATCCACATTATTTACATCAATTATCAATATTTTGAGTTCAGGCATTTGTTTGAAAAAGTCGAAATAGGCCGATTGTATCTTCAAAAGGTATTCATTTGTTATGTTTTGTTCATAATCTCGACCTCTTTTGCGGATATTTTGTTGCAACCGTTCAATATCATGGTACAAATAAACAAACAGATCCGGTTTTGGCAGGGAATCGTTTATTATGTGAAATAATTTTGTATACAACGAAAATTCATCCTCCTTCAAATTTGACTTTGCAAATATCAGTGATTTCACAAAATAATAATCTGCAATAACTCTGGGTTTAAAAATATCCTGTGTCGAAAGTTCTTTTTTTAACTGATGATACCGCTCCGCCAAAAATGATAATTCCAAAGGAAAGGCGTGTTTCTCCGGCTCCTCATAAAACTTTGGCAAAAAGGGGTTGTCAGCAAATTGTTCCAGGATTAATCTGGAATTCAGCCCCTCCGCCATTTTAGTAGCCAACGTCGTTTTACCAGCTCCTATATTGCCTTCGATTACAATGAAATTATATGGCGTAATTGAATTCAGCGTTTTAGGTCTTTAGTTTTACTTCTAATTTATCTTCACATTCCTCTAATAATCTTGCAATTGTTTTCATTAATACAGGATGTATAAGTTCTTTTGCTATCTCGTTCAAAGGAATCAGTACAAACTTTCTCACCTGGATAAAAGGGTGAGGGATCTTAAGTTCTTTGAGGTCAATGATCTCATCGTTAAAAAAAAGTATGTCTATATCAATCGTCCTTTCCTGCCACTTATCATTTGACCGGTTGCGACCCAATGATTCTTCAATTTCTAAAATTGTTTTTAATAATTCAGTTGATGATCTTTCCGTTTTGATCTCAATGGCCTGATTATAAAATTCGGGCTGGTTTTCATTGCCCCAGGCTGCAGTTATATAAATACTTGATGTTTTGGCGATAAACCCTAATCTTTCTGCGATAAGGTTAATCGCCTGTTTCAGGCTTTCTGATTTATTCCCGATGTTTCCACCCAATAAAAGATATGCTGTATTCATTCTGTGTCAAATATATAAAAACATTTTGCCTGAATTTTTATTTATTGTCATAGTTTATTTAAGTACATTTGCTATATGTCAAAATCCTTATGAGAAAAATAATACTTACTCTTGCTATATTTACAGTTATTGCTTTGTCGGTTCATTCGCAGACTTTACCTGCTTTATACACTCAAACAGACGTAATTACCGGATTGCAATATCCCGTTGATTTTGATTGGACACCAGATGGGAAATATTACGTCACTCAAAAAGGTGGTACCACAACAGGGTCGTGCGCTAATGCTAAAATATTGGTATATAATTCTGCTGGCGCTTTGTTGTCAACATTTTGCGATCTTACAGATTCAGTAATTTGTGGAGGTGAACGAGGATTATTAGGGATTGCAATAGACCCTAACTTTGTTACGAATCATTTTGTGTATGCTTTTTATGTGCATAAAGCAGGTACTATTAACGAGATAAGAGTTGTAAGGTGGATGGAAGTTGCAAATGTTGGAACCAATTTCACTGTTATTCTTCGTTTAAATTTAAATACCTTAGGTTTTGCAATTCAACAGTATCATTATAGTGGAATAATTCGTTTCCGTCCGTCTCAACCAGATAAATTATATGTGCTTGTAGGTGAAATGTATCACAATCAAACCGATACTGTTGCAACACATAATTTCGGCCAAATGAAAAATGTTCCCTATGGTAAAATTCTTCGCATAAATACCGATGGGTCTATACCCACCGATAATCCTTTTTATGATGATGGAAATCCGGCAACAGGAAACGACGATAGAATATGGTCATACGGACATAGAAACATGTTTGGGTTATGTGTTAACCCTGTGACAGATAGTTTGTATGAAGCTGAAAATGGATTAACAACTTGGGATGAATTTAATATAATACATAAGGGTGGAAATTATGGTTGGAATACTTGTGAAGGTAATTTTTTTAATTCTTCCACCACTATTCCTTGTCCTCTTGTTGGTTCTGTTTTACCTCTTACCACGTGGGGTGCTCCTCTGCCTTCAGTAACTGGTTGTATGTATTATAATGGTTCAGCAATGTCGGAATTTGACAATCATATTTTAGTAGGTGATAATGATTATGGAATTATTTACGATTTGACAATGGGTAATGCCCCTGCATACGACATCGTCACATCTAAAGTCGCATTTGCAGATGTTGTAACAGCACCTGCTGGTTTGACTACATTGCGTCAAGGACAATCTGATGGATGTATTTATGCTATGAAAGGTGGTTATACAACTTCAGGTACAATTTTTAAAATATGTCATTCTTCTAGTGTTGGGGTTTCGAATAATGACGAAATGGAGAATTTTATAGGTCAAAATTATCCAAATCCAACGAATGGCAAAACACAAATTGATTATTTTGTTACCCAAAATTCAAATGTTTCAATTGTATTGTTTGATATTACAGGTCGTAAAATCAAAAATATTTTATCCTCAGACGTTCAATCAGGCAAGCATACTGTTGAATTAACAGACTTGGATGAAAATTTTGCAGGAAGTTATTTTTATAAAATGATAGTGAAACAAAATAATAAAATTGTTTATTCTGAAACAAAACGTATGTTGATAGTTAGGTAAGCGGTAAATCAAAAATTGCTGTAAGTTTATTACAGCAATTTTTAATTTAAATTATCTCGTTATTATCAATTTTATAATTTGTTCCCCGCTTTCGCTTTGTATTTTGCAGATATATATACCTGACTTTAGTTCAGATGTATTGATATTTATTTTTTGATTTCCCTTTGAAAAATTCTCATTTACAGTTTTCATAATTGATTTTCCGAAAACATCTTGTACTGAAAAAGTTATTTGCTCAGCACTTTTTAAATAAAACATAAGTGTGCTTTGTTGATTAGTTGGGTTAGGGAAAAGCTGTAGGTTTTGAATAGAATTAGCTATTTCATTGTTTAAGGTGTAAATAGTTGGTGTGATAAAAACTC
>JAPLDC010000385.1 GCA_026391935.1 Bacteroidota bacterium
AGTTGGTAAAAATACCATAGCATGCATGGGGTGGACATATTTATCTTGTTTTTCCTCGAACAATGTTTTTTCAAATAATCCGGTGATCGCATTATATGAATTTAATTTCATGTCATTTTGATCACGGTTCAAAACTGCAATGTAAACATGCAGCTCATCATTACTCCATGTAATATTTGTTAGGTATTGTTCTTTAGGTTCTCCTGTTTTTAAAAATACAGTTTTGCCATTGCTGACGTTGTAAATCCCTACAGTTACTTCATGACTCTTATCACCTGCCATAGGATATTTGATATTCTCATTTTTTGCAGGCCTGCTTGTCCAATCAATTATTGGGTAATCGGTTACCATTGTTTGATCCATACGGTAAAATGCCAGAAGATCACCATTGGGTGACCAAAAGGTACCTTTAACTATTCCGAATTCTTCACGATGAACAGATTTTCCATTTACTATATTTTCATCCTTATCATTTGTTACGATCAAACTATTTTTTCCATCATAAACGAATAAATTATTTTTTAAAGTAAAAGCAACGTAATTTGTTTTGTCTGTAGCATCAAAATTTTCAACATCTTCACCAAGATCGCGTGTAGCATCATACGTGATTTTCTTTGTTCCTATATCATAACTCAATACTTTTTTGTCGGATTCAAAAGAAAACTGTTTCGCATTTTTCCATTGGATCATCGGGAACGACTTTAAATTATTTTGCCCTGCAGCAGTTAGTGCAGAATTTAATTGTGAAAAAGAAACAAGATTGCTTATATTCGTGTTCTCGGCACTTCCATTCATCAAAATATCTTCTGAGCCCTTGTTTTCTATAAAAGAATAGTCGTTGCTGCCTTTTATCCACATCAGTTGTTTTAGTCGGGCAGGAGCCAATGCTCCACGTTGTTTAATAACAGCATCCTCCATCGTAAGTAGTTTTTCCTGAGCGACAGTGATCTGAGTGAATGTTGAAAGTACATATAATAAAACAGTGATCTTTTTCATATTGTTTGAGATTATTAAAATAAAAAGTGCAATCTGTAAATATACAGATTGCACCCATAAAGATATACTTTTTTTAGAAACCTATCAATGACTTTAAGTCACCTACAGAAGTTAATTTTGATTCTATTTTTGTTAATTCAAATTGAAAATTATCTCTGTCGCTGAATTTGTTTTTTCGGAATTCTTCGGATTTATAAATGGCCAATGAACCATCCTTATTTACAGCTATTAATGTGTTCTCCGAATCTATGCTTTTGCTAAAGCCAATAAGACTTGGTTTCGCATTTTCCATTCCATCATAGCGAAGTACAGAATTACTGTTTTTGTCTAAGATGTAGGAAGATTCCGGATTTATTTTTTTACTATCGGATGTTTTATAGCTGGCAAATATTTCCACAGGTTCTCTCAGCCGCTGAATTTGATCGCAGTTAAAGATTCCCATTCCTTCTAAAGATAAACTTTGGATCAAATTGCTGCTTGTTGCTAGTTCTTTGTCAACTTTTGCCAGATCTTTTGCATTTACTTGTTTCATGTATGCTCTTTCATTGTCTTCTGTTTGTTTGCAATAATTCACCCATTCATTGAAAGACATTTTTTTCTCATCTTTAGTCATGCTTTTTTGAGCGATGCCAAACGCATACTTTTTTAATTGCTGAGGATCTGTTATGAAAAGATCATTGTTATCTAGTTTTCCTTTTGCTATTTGCCTATTGAATTGACGTTCACGGTTTCTTAGTCTTTTGTTGTAATGTTTCATTTGCGTATTCACGTTTGTTATTTCTACCACTTCTCCTTTTTTTGAAAGCGTAGCTAGATTCGCAGAAATAGTCCTTATCGATTTACTGTCTTTTAATTCTACAGCAACATCTCCACCTGAAGATGTAACTCTCACATCGTTATAATATTTTCTTTTTCCATACTTTTGTTTGAATTGGTTTGGAGTCATGTTTTCTTTCAAAGCAAAGTAAAGGTTATTAAATTCACTCATTTCAGGATGTGAAGTAGATAAAGAACTTACTTTGAAAAGAACAGTCCCATCTTTTGCTTTTTTTACATTGCTGATTTTTACAAGCGAGTAAATTGATTTTTCTCTTCTTTGTCCCTGTGAACGATAATATATTCTTGTTGCTCCCTTATTTTTGATGTGGGTGTAAACATAGTTTGTGTCAGCAAATCTTCCTGCAAATTTTGTAGAGTCGTAAATTCTTGTGTTATTTCTGGAAAGCGATTTGTATAACTGAAAAGCTTTTGTCGGAGCATTTAGTTTAATGATTGTTTGACTTGTTACTGTTTTTGGTTTATTTAAATAGTCCCAATTCCCTGTACTATCATTGTATGCGTAGAAATTGTAAGTAGAATCTTTACTGGTTGTCGCAAAGTTCATGTCAATTTTTTTGTCTGAGGACAAATTCAATGGCTCTGAATTTGTACTCGCATTTAATTCAAACATTCCTGCCGATTCAAAATTAGTCACTACTCCTCCCGTGTCATATTTCATTGGAATCCCACTTACTAAAATATCAACGGGGTCTCTAAACTCTCTGTAACTTAATGTTACGGTTGTTTTTATTGAATTACCATTTTTATCTACAAATGCATTTGCCGGAATGAAAATTTTTGTTCCGCTGGGATAGGTGACGATGTTTTCTATTTGTGGGTTGATAATATAATTTGTTCTTTCAACATCTATTCCTTTGATTGGTGGATTTATATTTATGTATTTTGGAATAAATGCAACTTGTGTACTTCCAAAATTTGTTGATGTTGTGAATCGTTTTGATAATTCTTTGTATTCATCACTATCAATTTCTCCTGCTGTAGCAACATATTTTATGGCTACAGTTTTGTCATCTTTATTTTTGACTGAAAAATCATAGGTTTTGGATTCTTTTTTGGTAGTAATTAACGATGTGTCATTTTTGGATATATATTCATCCGTATTGATCAAGATTAATTTTGTTATGTTTTTCAAACTTGAAAGGTCTGCCGGTAAATCATAGATTGTGACAATCTCAAAGGTTATTTCTTTTAAATTTGGCAATAAGGACAACTCCTTAATTAATTCAGGATATTCTAATTCTTCGTTGTTTTGTATCACGATGTTTTCAATATAATATAAGCCTTCATATCCGTAGGGCAATGTTTGGAAAGTTGTCGAATCAAATATTACAGTTCTTAAAGAAGAGGTAGTTTTTAATTTTTGGAAAATTTCGCTCCAGTTATTTTCTTTTGCATCTCCTTTTAAAGTTAGAGAGGATAGTGTTGTTAGACGTTCTGCTTTCTTTATAAACTTTTCCACATCTTTCTTGCAATCTATTTCCATTGAAGTAATATATGGGAGCAAGGAATCATTCGTTATTTCACCTAAGTTGCAGATGGCGGACCGATTTTGTTGGCCTAAACAAAAACTAGTTGTGATGCAAAACGCTAAAACAAATAGTTTATCAATTATATTATTTCTCATTTGATTATATTTTCTTCTATAACGAACAACTGTTTCAAATGGTACACGATTTATTTTTCAATAAAATTTGAGAATGAAGCAACCATTTTTTGTTTATGACGACAGATTTCGAAAATTACACGGTTAACGTTTGGATTTTTTGTCTTCTTATTGGATAGATTTTTAGAAGTTTTCTCCCTTTTTTGTTCTCCAATTGGTTAAAATAATTCTTTGAATCATTAGTTTGTTAGCAGAGATTTGAAAATTAATTCTGCTGAGAAGCAGTTTTGGGCGGTTTTATTTGTTTCCCAAAACAGCTATTTGTTTCCATATTCTGGAAAATATAGTTTTAAGACACTGTATAAGTGTCAGTATATCAGCGCGATACGATGGTGGCATAACATGTGACATCTATATAAAAAAGTAGGAGATGTTTTTGAAAGAAGGAGGAGAATCTTCATTTACAAATTCACGCAAAAAAATCAGAATGTAATTTATCACTTCGGATTTTTGTTCCTACTGAAATTTAAGCAACTATTTTATGAATAGTTTAGCTTAACTCAAAACAATATTTGAAATAGGGGGTTGATTTTATTAGAGTGTTGGAGCATTATAATTTTTTTCTCTCTGAAAATTGATTAATTAAAATACATATAACATGGAAACTTTAACAAAAAAATTAGCAAATAAAGAAAGACGTATTAGCTGGAAGCAATATTTTTCTTTCTTATTATTTACAGTGATATTAAGTATTAATTCTTTCGCTCAGGATTTAAAAAATATTTCTAATACGCTTGCCTCAATTAAGGCAGAACAGGAGAATATTGCATTTCATGAAAAAATGAGCTATGTATATATGGCTATTGGATTGCTTGCTGTAATTGCTGTTGCTTGGTTTAGCACTGCACTATCCAAAAAAATGAAAGATTCTGCTGCAGAACAAAAAAAGCTAAACCGTCATTATGTTAGACACCATCACGACCCTAGAAGAAGAAGTAAAGCTGTAAGGTCGGCTATGTAAATTGAAATAATTATTGCATATTCTTTATTTGTTTCAATATTAAATACGTTTTTAATTAT
>JAPLDC010000356.1 GCA_026391935.1 Bacteroidota bacterium
CCCATACTGCTTCGTTTATCCAATGCCGCTTCTACTTCCGGTGGTAAAGAGATATTCTCGATCAATAATTTTGTTACTTCAATTCCTAATTCTTTAAACTCAGGATTGATCTTTTCACCAACAAATTTTGACAGTTCATCATAATTTGATGCCATATCCAAAACAGGAATTTTACTTTCCGCGATCGCATCCGTAAAACGTGTGATCACCATGTTACGCAACTGGTCAGTAACTTCTTCTGTTGTAAATTGATTATCTGTTCCTGCAATTTCTTTCAAAAATAATTTCGCATCCATGATCCTGATCGCATAATTTCCAAATGCACGGATACGAATTGGCCCGAATTCAGCATCGCGGATCATGATAGGATTTTTTGTTCCCCATTTCTGATTGGTGAATTGTTTTGTGTTCACAAAATAAACTTCGGCTTTGAACGGACTGTTAAATCCGAATTTCCAACCTCTGAGCGTAGTCATCAATGGCATATTCTGCGTTTGAAGCTCATACATTCCCGGTTTATAATCGTCCGCCATTTTACCTTCATTCACAAAAACAGCTACCTGAGATTCACGCACGGTAAGCTTTGCTCCCATTTTTATTTCATTCTGGTAGCGAGGAAAACGCCAAACCATTGTATCATTCGAGCTATCTGTCCACTCGATTATATCTACAAATTCGCCTTTTAATTTATCAAATAATCCCATTGTATTTTTTATTTATATAGTTAGACTAAATCGTTATTCAAACTTAAAGCAATTGAAATTAATATCAAAAAATTACGGACTTAATTTTCCGCTAAAACAATTAATTTATCGAGTGCTGAGAAACGCATCATTTTTGATTTTGCAGGATTTATCGTCACGCCATAGGCTTTCGAATTATCATGCGACAAAGAAGCTATACGATAGCCTATTGCTGTTTCGCCTTTGCGTTTTGCGCTTTCAAGAACTGTATAAAAATCAACCTGTTCATCCGCTCTGATATAATCGCTCATCGGTTTTAAGTAGATCTCACTGCCATCAGCATCGAAAAGATCTTCAAAAACACGCATTAAATATTTATTTTCAGAAACCTGTGACATCAGCAAACTGATCAATTTATCGCTGACAATAAAATCATCAGCCTTGGTAACTTCCGCCAGATCGCGGTTTCGCAGATCCAACATTTCACTTACCACCTTCACATCTTTACCGGTCTCCTCCATCACTCTGCGTATATGTAATAAAGAAATCAAGGTTTGCGCATCGGCATCCTGCAATTCCAATTCTTCTTTGTAACAAAGTAATTGCACACTATTAAAGGAAGTAATATCCAGACTATCGATCACTTTACGGGCGGTAGTATCAGCACAAATAAATTCCAATTTTATGTTTTTCAAATTCCCTGAAGAATCTTTCACTTCATCCGCATGATCAAATGAAGAAACAACTTTCATATAAGACCCAAGGCCCACATAATTATCCATTTCCCTGATAATGGTTATCGCTCTTCTGTTCCAACCCAATAACAATACTTTTTCAGAAACAATT
>JAPLDC010000043.1 GCA_026391935.1 Bacteroidota bacterium
GTTGGGTGGGGCTATTTTCATTATTATTACTCTTGCTTTCAATCTCCTCTTATGCCCAATCGGATGGTGTTCCGGACCGTCCAAATCCACCAAGATTAGTTAATATATATTCCACATCAGGATTTATTTCAAATGATGAACAAGCCAGGTTAGAGCAAAAACTTCAGGCATTTGCAAATGAAACATCTAACCAGATCGTTATTATTATTGCAGATGACCTTGGCGGGATGGAGCCATGGGAATATGCTGCAAAGCTAGGAGAAAAATGGGGTGTTGGGCAAAAAGCAAACGACAATGGAATTGTTATTCTAATTAAACCTTCGGGTGGAAAAGGGCAACGACAATATTTTATTGCACCTGGTAAGGGATTGGAAGGAGCAATTCCCGATCTTACCTGCCGTCAAATTGAAGAAAACGAACTTCTTCCGAACTTAAAATCAGGAAATTATTTTGATGCATTGGACAAAACAACTGATGTCTTGATGTCATTGGCAAAAGCCGAATACAGTTCTGATGCATACGGAAAGAAACATTCAAGAAAACGACTACCGATGGGATTGCTCATTCCTTTGATCTTTATTATTCTGTTCGTTATTTTGCGCTCCGGAAAAGGTGGTGGAGGTAGTGGTGGTTTAAGTATGGGTACAGGATTTTTCTTAGGTTCTATGTTGGGTGGTGGAAGAGGATTTGGCGGCGGTGGTGGCGGTTCGTCAGGAGGATTCGGTGGCTTCGGTGGAGGAGGATTTGGTGGAGGAGGCTCAGGTGGAAGCTGGTAAATGTATTAGGAATTTAGTTTCAAGTAGCAGGATAAAAAAACATCGTATTTAAAATAAAAAAATCTCGTGTGATTCACGAGATTTTTTTTAACATTTTACTTGATACTACTTTTTTAACCACTTTTCTATTTCTTCCTGATCAAGATCAATATAATTCATATCATGTTCGACAATACTATTGTTGATCAGGTATATCCGTGGCATTTCAACACCGGCAAGGAATACAAAATTTCTTCCATTTAAAATGCAATGTGGTATATCTTCAGAATGTGTATCATCGAAAAATGGCTTTATCTTTTCATCTTTTCCGTTCAATACAAAATACAAAGGTATTTCAGGATTGCGTTCATGTATTATTCTCATCTTTTTTGCCGCAATTCTACAATGTGGGCAGCTCATGCTCATGAATGCTATAATATGTTTTCCCTGAGAAAGTGTTTTTGGGGGAATATTTAGCTTTGCATTGTTATATAATGAATCTAATTCTAACTTGAAATTTTCTTCAGGCTTATTTAAATAGGCTTCAGAATAATTTAATTCAATTGGATTTCTTACAAATGGGAAGGCCAATGCAGATGCATAAATAAGCGTCATAACAAAACTCAACTTCTTCGGTAATTGCCATCCTTCATGGAGTTTGTACAGGACAAAAAAGATAGCAAGCATAATAATATTTTTCAGCAATGCCTGCAAAGGAGTCATTTGTATTGTATCACCAAAACAGCCACAATTTCCTTTGTTTCCAACAAAAAGAATCAGAAGAATAAGGTAAAGGCAAAAAAACAAAAGTGTACCTGCGGCTAATTTGTAGGTAAGTTTGCGAAGATTCAGATTTAATAAAAGTAAAACACCAATTGTAAATTCAATGCCAATCATTAAACGTGCAATAAATGGTGCGACTTGCCAATTTATAAATCCTAAATCGACAAAAGTGAATTCAAAAGGTTCTATTGGAGAAGAATATGGAAAAGGGAAACCAGCTTTCGTATATCCTGAGATTAGAAATACTATGCCCATAAATGAGCATAAAATTGTTAGTGCTATTTTTTTTATCATGTAAAATAAATTCGGGTAAAAAAAAAGCGTTCTTCAGAGAAGAACGCTTTTT
Organism: Bacteroidota bacterium; assembly: GCA_026391935.1. Taxonomy (GTDB): domain Bacteria; phylum Bacteroidota; class Bacteroidia; order 2-12-FULL-35-15; family 2-12-FULL-35-15; genus 2-12-FULL-35-15. The sequence goes on from JAPLDC010000043.1 coordinate 1,885, forward strand.
TTTAAACCAATCGTAGATTAGTTCAAAGAACAAGTACTAGTTGAAGTACCACCAGTATAAGTTGCAGTTGAGCTTAAACAAGCTGCTCTTGCATCACCTTTTTTAGCTCCAGTGTAAGTAACTACACTTGTAGAAGATGTAGATCCACCACCAGTGTATGTATCTGTAGTAGTACAAGTACAAACGCGATCTTTTTTGCAAGAAGCAAAAGATACTGCTGCAACAACAGCAACAAATAATAATACTTTTTTCATTTTAATTAGTTTTAGTTAGTTAATACGATTGCAAATTTATAGTTTTTTTTCAATTGATAATAATAGAACGGCATTAAATAGAACTGTTTTACATAACTGCCTGTTTGTCAGGCATAAAGGTTATTTTGCTTCTTTTACCGGAACAGCGCTATAGATACTTGTACCATCAACAGATTCAATATTTACAGGTAAGCCATTGGAGCTAACTGTGCTTCCTCCATATTCTTTGACGTTAATTGGCAAAGAACCGTAAAAACTGCTCCCGCCAATCTCCTTCAAATTCATGGGTATCGTTCCATATACACTGCTTCCTCCAACACTCCTTATGTTCACATCCATATCGCTGATCATTTTTACATTTATGGAACCATCGGGATTAAGTGGAATTGATGCGAACCGGTTAAAATTAGTTTTGTCGGCCTTAGCTTCATTGATCATGGTAAAATTTTTAAAAACCAATGCTAATAATGCCAGTGCAATAACTGTAAGGACTGTTTTTGTATATAGATCTGTTTTCATGGGTTAGATTTATTAAAGGTGAATTGGTTTATCAAGCGAATTTAAAATATTCATTCTTATTCTAACTATTTTTAAATAATTAACTTTGCAGAAGAAAAAAATAATATGGCAAAAGTAAAATTTGGAAAATGGTTAGGCGGAGGCTTAGGCTGGGCTTTGGGCGGACCATTAGGCGGTATTCTTGGATTTGCACTCGGTTCGGCATTTGACGCTGCAAGTGTTACAGTGCAAACGAATGGTAAGACTACCTATTCGTCTCACGGAAACGCTCCGCATGCCGGAGATTTTGCGGCTAGTTTATTGGTGCTGTCTGCTGCAGTAATGAAAAGTGATGGGAAAACCTTGAAAAGCGAGTTGGATTATGTAAAAAGTTTTTTCAGTAATCAATTTGGTGAGGAACATGCTCAGCAACAAATATTGTTATTGAAGGAAATTTTAAAACAAGAAATTCCATTACAAGAGGTTTGTTTGCAGATAAAGCAATACATGCCTCATTCTGAAAGACTCCAGATCATTCATTATTTATTCGGAATATCAAAAGCAGACGGACATGTTCATGAATTGGAATTGCAAACGATACAAACAATAGCCAATTATTTAGGAGTAAGTGCTGCTGATTTTAATTCCTTAAAGGCGATGTACTTCAGGGATACAAATAGTGATTATCTGATTTTGGAAATCACACCTTCAGCTTCCGATGAAGAAGTGAAGAAAGCATATCGTAAAATGGCAGTAAAATTTCATCCTGATAAAGTTGCTGCTCTTGGTGAAGATATCCAAAAAGCTGCAAATCAAAAATTTCAAAAAGTACAGAGTGCTTACGAAAATATTAAAAAACAAAGGGGCTTTTCCTGATCACTATTTTAAGTCAGTATCGATCGTTTCTATCGAGAAGATAGGGAAAATTTCTATATAAACTTGATCTCTGTTTCTTATAAATTCTCTATAATTAGTATTTGAAATAAAATGGTATGCATCGTTGATCACATCGTTGATCAGTTTGCCATATTTTCTTTTCCCATTCTTTAAATAGATCACCGCTTCAATTTCTTTGTGATCATTTTCTACTGTTTTTATCATATATATTAATATTTTTTACAAAATTAGTTTTGAAGTATTAATATCATGTTACTTTAATATTAAATAAAAGAGCCGCTCTATAAAATTATATAGAGCGTCTCTCAAAAAATAGTTTAGATTTATTTTGAAAGTAATTCTAAGAATCCACTTTGATTAAATGTTTTATTATTTCTCGCTGTAGCATTTAAAATATAGTAGTAGGTTCCATCAGGAGCCATTCTTCCATTTTTTGTATGCCCATCCCAACCACCTGTTAAGCCGTTGTATTCAGCGATCTTTAATCCCCAACGATCGTAAATTACGTAAGAAATTTCTTTCATGTTTGTTGAGCTTACAATAAATTGATCATTTGTTCCATCAGCATTAGGTGTAAAGATATTTGGTATAAAAATCGTTCCCTCACCAATTACAACAATGCAATACTTAACTGTATCCAAACAGCCACCAGCATTCGATGAAACCAGTGTCACACAATAATCACCTTGGTTATCGTAGGTATGAGATGGTGAAGAGAGTGTGGAGGTGTTAGCTGCTCCAGATGCAATATCATCAAATTCCCAGAAAGATGTTGTTCCTCCCGATGAAATATCATTAAATCCGATAGTTGTATTTGGTGGAACCGGTGATGTTGGTGACATAGTAAAGTTAGCTACTGGAATAGGATAAATAGTAATCATACTTGCATTATTTATTGATCCTATACAACCATTTGCATCAATACATTGAAGTGAAACAGAATATGTTCCAGGAGTAGTATAACAATGAATTGGTGAAGTAACGAATGAACTATCTCCGTCTCCAAATACATAAACAACATTTGCGCAAATTGTACTTACTGATTCGGAGAAATCAATGCAAGTGTTTGGACATCCGCTGTTAATATTGGAACTAAAAGTAGGTGTCGGAGCTGGGTTAACAGTGACTAGTTGTGTCGCCGTATCACCACAAGCACCAGAAATGCTGTAGGTAATTGTAAACGTTCCGCTACCTGAAACTGAAGGATCGAATGTTCCTGCAGAGCCGCTTGTGATGCCAATTCCCGTCCAAGTTCCACCTGAAGAAACAGCAGCCATATTAAATGGTGTGCCATTCGAACATATTGGACTCGCAGCAGTAATTGTTGCATCCGCCTGAGGAATAACGGTAATGTTTTCCGTATCAGTACTTCCACATGATCCTGGTATAGAATAAGTAATAACAAATGTTCCTGCAGTAGTAGGATTAAAAGTTCCCGCACTTGCACTAGTTATTCCGGTGCCTGTCCAGGTACCACCAGGACTAGCTGCAGAAAAATTAAATGAAGGAGAACCTTGACAGACTGAAGCGTGAGGAGTAATTGTTGAACTGAAAGCTGCAACAACGTTTACAACTACAGTATCAATAGCAGAACAAACCCCTGAAATAGTATACGTTATTATGTGTGGACCAACTCCTGCTGTTGCAGGGTTAAATGTACCACTTGCAGCGGATGTGATTCCTGTTCCAGACCAAACACCTCCTGCTGTTACTGCTGATAAATTGAATGGTGTTGCACCGACACAAACGCTTGCCGCAGGATTGATTGTAGCATCTGGACCAGAATTAACAGTAATCATTACAGTATCCGTTGCATTACAAGAACCTGGTGTAACATAAGAAATCATATACGTTCCAATGCCTGCAACACTTGGATCAAAAATTCCGGTTGATGTATTTGTGATTCCCGTTCCCGACCAGACGCCACCCAAGGAATCGACCGTGAGCGCAAATGGCGCATTGCTGACACATATCGGAGGAACTGGTGTGATATAAGGGTTGTTACCTGCACCTGGTGTGACTTCAACAACAAATGTAAAACTGATTGGTCCGACACAAGCGGAAATAGGTGCTCCTGAAACGGTATAGGTAGTTGTTACTCCAGGATTAGCAATAACTGAAGGCCCTGTTGAAGGAGACAAACCAGTTGTTGGTGACCATGTCCAGTTATAATCTGATAGAGCAGTTCCCGTTACTGAAATCGGGATAGGTCCGCCACAAGTAGGAATCGTATCAATATAAGGGGTACATACTTGAGGCGTACCAATCACTGATCCCGGATAACTTAAATATAATAAATTATTAATCGCTTGAGCTGCAGATGCATCGTCGAGGATTACAACAAATTTTATTACTTCCGTTGCACCGGGCGCTAAATTTTGAATCTTATAAGCAAGCGCAATTGCCTCATCTGCAAAGTTTGTTGAGCCAACTGTTTGCACAAAACCAGCAGTTGAACCATTCCATATATCGGAACCATCCCTATTTAAGAAACCTCCGTACATTGCTCTCCAGTTTGCACCGATAGCAGCTAATCCAAGATAAGATTGAGGCTGAGATGCAGGGACAAGTGATGTTGCACTTACGTGAGCCAAATCGCATCCTGTTCCAGGCTGACTAACTATTGTATTTTGAGTCGTGTAATCACTACTTATTGAAACGTTATTATCAGGATCTAAATTTCTGTAATAATAAAGTTCCGGAATTGTTGCAGCTGTATTATTCGTAATAGCTACTGTTGTTGTATAAAACAAATCAGTTTCCTGAAGAAAATAATTGATTTTAAAGTGAAGGTCGGTACCCGAAGTTAGGTCGCCTTCCCAATCTGCAGAATAGCAATCAAATGTATGAGACCAATCTGTAATTGCACCGGGGATCCCCCAAACAGAGGTCGCATTATTACTTGCACTTACACCACCAGTAGTGCCAATTTCAATTCCCCAGCCATTTTCAGGAGTTCCTGGAGTAAAAAAGTCTCCATCATACGTTGTCCATAAATTTACTTGAGGGTTGGCCACAAATCCAAAAAGTGGATTTCCGGAACGAAAGTGCATACCAGGAAGCGGAGGAGAAGTAGTCGTACTGCATCCTTCAAAACCACCTTGGCCATCCAAACCAATTTCTAAGCTCGTTGCTTTTATGTAAGCATCCGGTCCTACCATTTGTGCTTTTGAAATATTCACTTGAAAAAAAGTGATCACCATTAGTAGTGAAATGCTGGAAATTTTAATTTTTCTCATTGTAGTTTTTTTGTATTTCAGTATAAACATAGTAAAAATTATTTATTCATAAAAAAAATATTAAATAAATTTTGATTTTGATGTAGCGCTTTTTCCAAAGGCTCCCGGAGCAATAAATCTCAAAGAAATTTCAAACCCTCCACGTGTCTTAGTTACTGTCTTCAATTTAGATAAATTCATGTCATAACTTAAGCCAATGGCATAGTTTGAATATTCAAACTTAAATGCAGCAATAAAAGCATCTTGAACCCTTTCGTATCCTCCGATGGAAATGGCCATTGGTTTTTTATTTCCTGTGTATTTCGAAGCCTCCTGTAAGATATATTGAAAGGATAGACCGGGTGTAATTTCTTTAGTAGCGCCTTGAATAAATACGATGTAGGAAGGCTTCAAAACTAGATTTGTGTTTTTTATTCCAATCGCGGCATCTCCATGAAACACCCATTTTGTATGCAAAACTTGTGTGTTATCTCCATAAAAAGTATATGTTGGATTATTCGGATGGAATACTGCTACACCTATATTTACTTTCCTTGCGTTGTTTGCAGAAATATACATTTCACTATTTCCATAACTGTATTCCATTCCAGCTCCCAAATCTACAAAGTTAAATGCTTGTGCGGTTCCGGTTTCTCCTGTTGGCAGAGTTGAATTATAGGCTGAGCCATCGTATTGACTCCCCCATTCAAGTCCTCCCAAAGAAATGCTACGTTGAGCGAAACCACTCATTAATCCCGCTGAGAGAATGCTATGTTCATTTACGGTTATTATTCCTGAAAGAGAAAGATTGTCTTGATTGGAAGTTAAATTCGCATTTCCGGATTTGTCTGAAAAAAAATCAAGTCCTAATCCAAGATGATGTTTCTTATCTTTTAATAAGCGAGCATCAGCAGAAAGTGCGAAAGTCTTGTATGGAGAGCCGACACTTTGCCATTGATTTTTATAATTGGTGACTACACGTATGTCGTGGGGTACACCTGCATCAGCAGGGTTTAATTGTAATAACGTTTCGTCAAATTGAGAAAAGTGAATGTCTTGAGCGAAGATTGTTGTATTAAATAAAGAAGCCACAAAAGCAAATAGAATTAGTGTTCCTCGTTTCTTCTTATTACAAATTATTATTTTTGTTTTCATCTATATAAAAAAATAAATTTTTATTTTACTAAAGTAATATTACCATGTTTTTTTACCTCAATGCCTTTGATGGTGGCATTTAGGTAATAAACAAAAATAGCGGCATCTAATCTTCTGCCATGAAGTGTTCCATCCCATGCAATGGCAGGATCAGTGGTTTCAAAAACCTTTTCACCCCAACGATCAAAAATTACAAACTCTAAATTTTCGATACAGCCTCCGTATATTTTTAATGAATCGTTTGCCCCGTCCCCATTTGGAGAAAATACATTCGGAACAAATAATTCACTACAATCTTCCTCAACAAAAACTGTAATTGTATCACTCGAAGAACAACCGCCAAGGGTCACGGTAAGAATATATGTTGTTGTTTGTGTCGGACTCGCAATTGGTGAGGCGCATGTATCACAACTTAGAGCTGTCGGTGGTGTCCAACTGTATGTTGCTCCTATACTTGCTGTCCCTGATAAAACGATACTTGAGCCAGATGTAATCGTTACATCAGCTCCGGCATTAACAGTTGGTCCTCCAATAGTACTAACTGTTCCTGAAGTGATAAATGTACATCCTAAGGAATCTGTTACTGTGACAGTGTAAAATCCTGCACCAATACTTGTTATTGAAGAAGTTGTGGAGCCTCCAGGAGCCCATGAATATGTTAAGGTTCCGGAGCCTCCGGCAATTGTTGCAATTGCTGATCCATCATTCGAACCGCAGTTTGCAGATGTGGTATTTACGCTTCCTGATATCGCAGGAGGTTCAGTAATATTTACAAATGTTGTACTTGAGCAGCCTGCTCCATCAGTTACTGTTACAGTATATGTTCCCGCCGATAATCCGCTCACAGATGCACTCGTTCCAGCTCCGCCTGTCCACGAATACGTGTAAGAACCAGCTCCGCCAGAACCTGCAACAGTTGCAGAGGCATTACTTCCGCCATTACAAAATACATTTGTTTGTGATGTTGTATTAATACTTGGTCCGCCTGTATTAGTGATAGAAACGGTTGTAAAAGAAGGAATGCAAGGAGGATTATCAATAGTCCATTGAAACACGTTGGCTCCTATACCTAATCCTGTAACTGTTGAAGTTGGTGACGATGGAGTTGTTATTGTTCCAGAGCCACTTACCAATGTCCATGTTCCTGTTCCGATTGTTGGGGCATTTGCTGCCAACAAGGCTGAGGTGCTACAAATCGTCTGATTTGGTCCTGCAACAGAAGTAGTAGGTGCTACAACACTTGTTATTGTTACAGTTGACGATGAAGGAGGACAAGAAACGCTGGTGATAGTCCATTGAAATACATTTGCTCCAACACCTAATCCTGTTATTCCTGAGATTGGTGATGATGGTGTTGAAATAGTTCCTGTTCCACTAACTAATGTCCAGGTACCTGTTCCAACAATTGGAGTATTTCCTGCAAGCGTTGCAATTGTACCACAAACAGTTTGACTTGAACCGGCTAAAGATGTTGTGACACCGCCTGTATTTGTAATTGTAACAATAGAAATTGAAGGAGGGCAAGGTAAGCTTGTGATAGACCATTGGAAAACATTTGCTCCAACTCCCAATCCTGTAACGCCTGAAGCAGGAGAGGAGGGAGACGTAATAATTCCTGTTCCGCTTACCAATGTCCATAAACCTGTTCCAATTGTTGGAGTATTACCTGCCAAAGTTGCTGATGTTCCACAAACAGATTGATCAGGTCCTGCATTCGATGTTGTTGCTCCTCCTGTACTGGTAATAGTTACAGTACTGGTAGAAGGTGTACAAGGCGGATTATCAATTGTCCATTGAAACACATTGGCTCCTAAACCTAATCCTGTAAGTCCTGAAGTTGGAGAAGAAGGTGTTGTTATTGTTCCTGTTCCGCTAACCAAGGTCCATGTTCCTGTTCCGGTTGTTGCTATATTTCCGGCAAGCGTAGCAGAAGTAGCACAAACTGATTGAGCAGGTCCGGCAATGGAAACAGTAGGTGCAGCAACACCTGTAATAGTAACAGTCGAGAATGAGGCAACGCATGGTGCATTAGAAATTGTCCATTGAAATAGATTTGGCCCGATCCCCAATCCTGTGATACCTGATGTTGGTGAAGTAGGAGTGGTAATTGTTCCGGCACCACTCACTAATGTCCATAATCCTGTTCCTGTTGTTGCAGTATTCCCGGCTAGTGTTGCAGTAGTACCGCAAACGGTTTGAACCGGACCGGCATTAGAGACTGTAGGTGCTGCTACTCCGGTTATTGTGACAGTTGAAGTTGATGCAACGCAAGGGGCATTAGAAATTGTCCATTGAAAGACGTTTGGTCCAACTCCTAATCCTGTGACACCCGAAGAAGGTGAAGAAGGAGTTGTAATAGTTCCTGTACCACTCACTAATGTCCAAATTCCGGTTCCTGTTGTTGCAGTGTTTCCGGCTAGTGTAGCGGTTGTGCCGCAAACGGTTTGAATCGGACCGGCGTTAGCGACAGTAGGAGCCGCTACTCCGTTAATGGTAACAGTTGAAGAAGAAGCAACACAAGGTGCATTGGAAATTGTCCATTGGAATACATTTGGGCCAACTCCTAAACCTGTAATACCTGATGTTGGTGATGAAGGAGTAGTTATAGTTCCTGTACCACTGACCAAGGTCCATGTCCCTGTTCCAGTTATAGCAGTGTTTCCGGCAAGTGTAGCAGTAGTTCCACAAATGGTTTGAACCGGTCCGGCATTTGAAACTGTTGGAGCTGCAACACCGGTAATAGTTACCGAAGATGTGGATGCAGGGCAAGGGGCACTGGTAATCGCCCATTGAAAAACATTTGGGCCAACTCCTAATCCTGTAACACCAGAAGTGGGTGATGTTGGAGTAGTTATTGTTCCTGCACCGCTTAGCAAGGTCCAAAGACCTGTTCCTGTTGTAGCTGTATTCCCTGCTAGTGTAGCAGTAGTTCCGCAAACTGTTTGCGGTAGTCCGGCAACGGATGTTGTTGGTCCTCCTGTACTTGTTATGGTTACTTGTGTCGATGATGTTCCGCAAGGAGGATTAGAAATTGTCCATTGAAAAATGTTTGCTCCAAGTCCCAATCCTGTAACTGTTGATGTTGGGGATGAAGGAGTTGTAATTACTCCTGTTCCGCTGATCAAGGTCCATGTTCCAGTTCCTGCTAAAGGTGTGTTTCCGGCTAATGTTGCAGAAGTAGCGCAAAGTGATTGATTAACGCCAGCGTTAGAAGCTGTTGGTGAAGTATTAACGGTAACAATAACTGGGATCCGATAAGTTCCCGGACAAAATCCGACATAATAGGTAGTTGTTACTGCAAGAGTCGGTGTAACAAATGGACTGCCAGATCCTACAGGTGCTCCACCTGTTTGAGTTGTATACCAACTGATGGTAGTTCCAACAGGAACTGTTCCGAACATAGTGGCGGTTAGAGAAGCAGTATTTCCAGAGCAAATTGTAACGTTCGCAGCGAAAATAGTATCATTGGTGATTAGTTGATTAGTAAGTCCGGCAGCACCCATTGTTGCACCGTTGGGAGGGAATTCTGTAAGTGCAGTAGAATTTGTAACTCCATTGGCGCCTCCATTTACAGTGGAGACAATTGCTCCGGTTGAAAGTGCAATATATCCACCACCGCCACCACCACCAGGTCCTTCAGCTTCGTTACCCGTAACATTCTGATTTCCGCCTGCTCCGCCATTTGCAGAAGCAGAGATTCCTGATATTGTTCCAACAGAATTTAAAATTATTGTTCCGCCACCGCCACCGCCACCGGCTCCGTCAATACCAACGGATGCTCCAGATGTATTTGTGTTTGCACCGGCACCGCCATTTGCTACTATTGTCCCTGTTCCGCTTATCGTTCCATAACTCATGAAATAAACTATACCACCACCAATTCCACCATTTCCGGCACAACCATTATCCTGATCTCCGGCACCACCACCACCACCAATAAATAATCTGCCTGTTGTATAATCTAAAGGTCTTCCGCCCCAACCTCCATTATTTTCTCTATAGTCGCCAAGCCAGTTATTAGTAGCGGCTCCTGATTGAAAAGGTTTAGGTCCTTCAACAGTTGCGTCTCTGTTTTGGGATGAGAATGAATATCCTCCACGACCACCACCTGGTGACGTATGGGCAGCACTCATTCCAAATCCTTCTATGTTCCATGAAAGATTATATCCGGCAACAGGGTTTCCTTTTCCATCCCATCCAATAAGGTTTCCAGCATTAGATCCTCCGCCGCCTCCCGCGTTGTGCATATCTCCGCCTCCGCCGCCATTTCCGGCAACACCCCTGCAATATCTTCCCGCCATAATATCATAATCTGCCTGATAACCAAAAATACCTTCTCCTTTTTCTGCTCCCTCGGTGTTACTGCTTCTGGCAACTTGTCCGCCGCCTAGTCCAGAAGCGTTATCTCCAATTTTTGATCCTCCTCTGAAACCAAGAGCACTTGCATTAATGCTTGCGCCCGCTCCAATAGTGCTGTTTCCATAAACTTCAACAGCCACAATACCTCCTGTAAAAATACCACCTGCTGCCCAGGCAGGGCAGGTAAGAACACCAGGGCTTGTTATTGTTAAGGTTTTATATCTTGGAACCCTTATTACTTGAACTCTTCCGGCTGAAGTGTAATCATATTTTAAACCGCAATCGACTGTTATTGTTGTTAAGCTGGGAACAGCGCTGACCTCACAAAATTCGTAATGTCCACAGTTGTTATAGCTTGTTGTTTGACCCCAGGTACTGTCGTTTGGGAAACCATAAAACTGACCGCTACCAGCTGGAAATTCAATAGAGGAGGTAGTAGTAGAACTCGGTCCTTGCATTTGAATGATCATAATAAGGTCACCGGCATTTAGGCTGTTCCCAGCACTGGTAACTCCGAAACGGTTATTTGCATTCAGATCGCTGGAGGCAACTGTAATTGTTGTGGCACCAGCAGTAGCATTTGCCGTTAATGTGGTGTATTCGTTTACAATTGTATTGACTGTGTTAATAATTTTGTTCCCGTCAATTGCCCTTTGAGCAAATGATACAGAAGTAGAAATAAATAATAATGGAAGTAAGTAGTTCTTAAAAATATTCATGCATTTAGTATAATAAAATTTTAGCCAATGTAGAAGAATTTATCGAAAATTCCAATCATCTCATAATGTCGATAATATCAGATGCTAATTTCTTTAAAAGGGTTGCGTGGGACCCACTCGGAAGGTTTTAAATAATCGACAAAAGGCTTGATGATTCGATTGGATAAGGGGTTGCGGTGTCGAATGTAACATGTTAATTCGAGCGCCTCTGCACCAAAAGTGCTCTTTATCTCAGATGCCGTTCGTCCTAAAAAGAGGTGTTTGGCTCTTTTTAGGAGACTATCCTTGACATAATCGCATAAAATGTTCTGATAAAGATCCAAATCCTTATTGAAGGAATAGTCAATACCAATAAAATGAGCTTCTATGTCACTTGTTAAAATGAAAGTTGTTCGGAATCCAATGAGATTATTTTCAAAATAATAGCCAATAAAACTAAAATGATCGCCAAGTGCATTTTTCATTTCTGCAAAATAAGAGGTCGGGAGTGTTGCTAGTCTGAATTTTGCTTTTAGATGGACATTTTTATATAATTGAAGGATTTGTTTTGAATTAGCTTTAATATCATCTACAGAAAAGTCTCTGCGTTCAATATTTATTCCTTTTTTAATAATATTTTTCGTTCGATTGCGATATTTTTTACTCATCGCATTCATGTATTCATCAAATGAGTTCCATTGAATAGTAAGAACCATATTCGGTTCAACTAAAAAGTCGTGGTATTTGTACTCTTCAAATTCTTTGGTGAAACTTAAAGAAGAGGAATAAAAATCTTTAATTAAAACTGCAGAGATCTGTCCTCTTAATTTTTCTTTTGAACTGATGTGGTGGATCACATCTGATAAAGCATCAATCGCTTCGATTTTGTTTGCCTCTGGTGTGCAGGTAAATCCGTGCTCACCGCTTACACATGCGTTTCCGCATACCAAAATACGGATGTTTCTCCTGTCTGCATGACGTATCAAATGATTTGTCAAATGTTTCTTTAGATAGTCGGCAACGATGCAATAAAAGTCACTTTCATTTTGATCTTGATTACTTCCAAAACTGCCAGAAGAAAAATCGATCACTTGGAAATATGCTATTGCAATAGGCTTCTTTTTATCATAAATAATGGAATAATGAAAACGCATATTTTCAGGATGTTGATCTTCCAAAACATTTAAAAAGGGTATCCTTAAAAATTCACTTCCATGACCAACAATACTGTTCCAGTCTTTTTTATTTA
>JAPLDC010000097.1:0-9502 GCA_026391935.1 Bacteroidota bacterium
GTCAACATCTTCGTAATCGGAATCGGTATCACGGTAAACATCAATTTCGTAACCTGTTAATTTTCCTGCCAACTTAATATTGTGACCACCCTTACCAATTGCTAATGATACTTGATCAGGTTTTAAGAATACTTCAGCGCGTTTAGTTTCTTCGTCAATTTTTACCGAAGTGATTTTAGCTGGACTTAATGCTCGTGTAATGAATAATGAAGGATTGCTTGTATAGTTGATCACATCAATATTTTCATTACGCAACTCACGAACGATACCATGAATACGTGACCCTTTCATTCCAACACAAGCTCCAACAGGATCTATCCTATCATCATAGGATTCAACAGCAACTTTTGCTCTTTCACCTGGCTCGCGAACAATTTTCTTTATGGTAATTAGTCCATCAAAAACTTCAGGAACTTCCAATTCAAATAAACGTTCAAGAAATGCGGGAGATGTACGAGATAAAACAATAACAGGAGAATTGTTTTTCATGTCGACACGTTGAACTACGGCTTTTAATGAATCTCCTTTTTTGAAGAAATCAGAAGGAATCTGTTCTGTTTTAGGCAACAACAGTTCGTTACCGTCTTCATCCAGGATCAACAATTCTTTTTTCCATATCTGGTAAACTTCTCCGGTCATAATTTCACCCACTCTTTCTTTATATTTTTTATAAAGACTGTCTTTTTCAAGTTCCAAGATTTTAGAAACCAAGTTTTGTCGAACTGCTAATACAGCACGTCTTCCAAAATCAAGAAGTTTTACAGGTGTTACTGTTTCTTCTCCAATCTCTAAACTATCATCAATTTTTTTTGCTTCTGTTAATCCAATATGTTTTGCTTCATCATAATCAAAACTGTCTTCTGCAAATTCATCGTCAACAACTTCACGGTTATGCCAAATTTCAATATCTCCACGATCGGGATTAACAATGATGTCAAAATTTTCATCAGAGCCATATTTTTTTAAAAGCATACTACGGAAGACATCTTCAATGATGCTCATTAATGTTGCTCTATCGATGTTTTTTACTTCTTTGAATTCTGAGAACGATTCAATTAAATTAATACTTTCCATTGTTTTAAATAATTAAAATGATATTACAATTTTTGTTTCTTTGATTTGGTTAAATGATAAATTGATATTATTGATAATTAATTGTTTCCCTTTTTTGCCTTCAAGTTTTTCTTTTGATTTTGTTTCTAAGGTCACATCCAAGTCTGTGACTTTCAATAACTTGCCTGTAATTTTTTTTCCTTCTTTCGTTACAACATCAACTTGTTTCCCTAGATTCTTTTGATATTGACGTACAATTTTAAAGGGTTCAATAAGCCCGGGTGACATTACATTAAGTTCAAAATCTTCCACCTCTCTGTCTAATCCTTCTTCGATATGGCGGCTCATTGCAACACAGTCATTGATTGAAATTCCATTATCATTATCCAAAAGGACAGTAATTTTGTTTCCTGTCTTAACGGCTATATCTACAATGAAGTTAGAGCTTTCAGCAAGTTTTTGGTCAGCTAACTTTTGTATCTTATCTTTTGAAATCATATTTGTTAGATGAATAAAAAGAGGGGACTCGTGTCCCCTCTACTTATTGTTCTTCTATTTATCGTTGCAAATATACGGCAATCTTTCTTATTTGTCAAATTTATTTTAGGCAACTAATCAGTAAAAAATTACGTCTAAGTCATGTAAAATCTATTGGTTTTTAACTACTTTTACACTATAACCTACTCGCTAAAGATTCTGCATAAATATTTTTTTAAAATAATGTTATGAAAATCATACACAAACACACAGGTAACAGCAGTGGAGAAAGCGTTCTGAGGACTTGCCTTTTCCTTTTTCTGGTTTTGCTTTTTTCAACAAAAATTTCTATCGCTAACACTTCCGATTCTGCTTCAATTGCTGGCACAGATTCTTCCGCATTGAATGGCGGACAGGCGGATATCAAGAACACTGCGAAAGTTTTTGAGGAGGCTAGAAAAATTGAAGAAGAAAATACCAGAATTAGGAATGAAAAGATTCGCAGAGACGATATTATCGAAAAAGTAATTATGGTTGTAGGATTTTCAATAGTAATTGCAATTGCATGGTTTACTACAGTCCTAGCCAGAAATCGCAAGAAAAAAGAGGATGACGCAAGAGCCATACATCATCAAAATTTGAAGAATAGGGGGCACCACCACCATGACCCTCATTACCATCCGAAAAAATAAATATTATTTGACTTTTTCCCCTTTTTGGTAGGTTGTTTCCATCATGATATTTCCATTTTTATCATAATAGGTCCATTTACCATTTGGTTTGCTTTCGGTTCTATAGCCCTTTTTGTCTTTTACCAATGTATAAGATGTAGTGCTTTTAAGTTTAGCATCTTCATACCATGCGCTGCAGTCTCCGCTCAATTTTCCATCTTTAAGTGTTTGCTCCATTGATTTTACTCCGGTTTCATAATAATAGGTCCACAAACCATTTGGCTTTTCATCGATGTAATTGCCTTCACTTTCTTTAAATCCATATGGGGTCCAAGTTATCCAATGTCCTTCTTTCTTGCCCTCCTTATAAGAACCCTCTTCTTTAATTTTGCCACTGTCAAAATAATATTTCCAGGAAGCATCTTTTTGGTCATTTTTGTAATATCCTTCATAATTGGGACTTTTATTGGGGAACCACGCTTTCCAACTACCCTCCATTTTCCCTGACATGAAATTACCTTCATTTTTCATGACGCTATTTTCAAACCATGAATACCAAGTTCCATTTTCTTTCCCATTCACATAGCTGCCTTCTTCCAATTTTTGTCCAGTTTCATACCAAGTAGTCCACAGATCAGTTTTTAAGTTTTCTTTATAATGCCCTTGTTTCCATTTTGATCCATCATTGTAAAAATAGGTCCAAAGACTGTCCATTAAATCGTTCTTATAAACTCCTTCAGACTCTTTGGAACCATTTAAATACCAATACACCCACTTGCCTGTCCGTTGATTTTCTGTAAGGGTCCCTTCAATTTGTATTTTACCTCCCTCATTATAAAATTTCCAGTATCCATTTTTTTTATCATTTTCAAAAGGGCCTTCACTTTTTACAATTCCGTTTTGGAACCAATTTGTACAGCTCCCATTTTTTTTGCCTTTCACGTAACTCACAGAAAAATCTTTTTCCCCTGTAGGAATATAGAATACCCATTCCCCATCCATTCTTCCTTCTTTATAATTTCCTTCTCCCTTCTTTTTTCCATTATCATATGCGATTGTGAATTTCCCATTTCCATTAATAATTGGTTGTTCACCATTCTCGAACCATAAGTTCATTAGCAAGACATCAGAATTTTCAAATAATAACTCTTGTTTTTGTTTGCCACTTCGAAAGTATTCTTTCCACAAGCCTGTTTCTTTTCCGTTTTTATACTGCCCTTCTTTTTGTTTGTTCCCGTCAGAGTACCAACCGATATAGGCTCCTTCGGCCATATTGTTTTTGAAAGTGCCTTCACTTTCTTTTTGCCCATTTTCATAATAATAGGTCCAAATCCCTTCTTTTTGCCCGAATTTATATTTTTCGATACTTTTTATTTTTCCGCTTTCAAACCATCCAGTCCAAGTGCTGTCGGGTTTGTCTTCTTTAAAAAAAGATTCTTGTGCTTTGTTTCCATTTATATACCAATATTTCCAAGCACCATTTTTTTTGCCTTTGATATAATTTTCTTCTGATTTTACTTTTTTACCGGCATAATAAGAAAGAAATTTTCCATTTTCTTTTCCTTGAATAAAATTCCCTTCTTTGGCGATATCTCCATTTTCGTACCATGCAAAGAATTTCCCATCTTGCATTCCATCTTTCATATTTTGCTCACTTTTTTTCTTAGTTTGAGCAATATCCCAATATTCAGTTGTTATCTGCGCAAAAGAAGCATTTGTAAATAAGACAATAAGGAAAAGGCTAATTGTTTTTTTCATTTTGTTTAAGTTGTTCTTTATTTATAAAACGCAAAAAAATTAAAATGTTACTGAAAAAAATATTTATTGACTGATATAAAAAGAGCTGAAGATATCTCCGGAAGCCGTCAAACGTTTTGGATCAACGGTACTATTCTTTGTGATAATTTTAACGATGGACGTTGCACGCATAACGCTTAGGTCCCAATTATCTTTTATATCACCTTTGCCAATCATAGGCACATCATCTGTGTGTCCTTCAATCATTACATTTATATCGGCATTTTGTTCCAATACTTTCGCAACTTTTTTTAATGCATCAACACCTTTCCCTTCAACAGTTATACTCCCGGATGCAAAAAGCAAACTTTCGTCCATTGATACATAAACCTTTCCATTCTTTTGCGTGATAGTCAATCCTTTTCCTTCGAAGCCAAGTAATGCATCGGATAGTTTTTTCTTCAATTCATTTGATGCGTCATCTTTCCTTTTTAGTATATCTTCTAATTCGGCAACGCGCGCTTCTCTTTTTTTCAATTCTGCATTTAGCGCATCTAAACTCGCCTTTTGAGCATTAAGTTGTGCTTCCAATAATTTTAGCTCGTCTTGTTTTTTTAGAAGCTGCTCTTGTGTCATTTGTAACTCGTTAGAGATCTTCTTTGTATCTGCAAGATTTCCTTCCAATAATCTGTTGTATTTATCGAGTAGTTGTTCATTAATTTGATTTAATTTATCATATTTAGAAACGAGTGTGCGGTAACTGGTTCCTAAAACAGATGTATCCTTTTTCAAACCAACAATATCTTTTGATTCGTCGGCAAGCAGTTTTTCGTTTTCTCCTAATTTCGCTTCCTCCTCAATACTTTTCGATTTTAAGGCGGCTAATTCAGACTCACAACTTTGGCGTTTTGCTTGTTCTTCTTCTAATTTTCTTTGGGGAACGCATGAAAATATTCCGCAAGAAATGGCGAGGATAAGACTATACTTAATTGAGTTTTTCATTTTTGTAGAAATTTATATTCCGTACAAAATTATTGATAAACAGTGAAGATATAACCGCGGCTGATTTTGTTTATCCACATTTGTATTTAACAAATTTGTTAATAATTAGAAGAGGAATAAAAAAACGCTATTCTGAAAAATCGGAATAGCGTTTTTTAAAGTAAATAAGATAATTTATTTTTTAGCGGCAGTTTTTTCTTGTTTCGGCTCAAAATAAACACGGGTCATATCACGATATTCCATTGCATTAGCTGGAAAATTTTTCACGTTAGGTTGAACCAAACGGTAATTTTCGTCATAGAATATTGGCATGATAGCTCCATCGTCAATCAACTGTTGGTCAGCCTGGCGGTATAGGTCAAAGCGTTTTTTATCATCTACTTCTTGCATTGCTGCAGAGAAAATAGAATCAAATCTTACACTTTTGTAACGAACAGTATTTAGATATGATCTGTCAGATAATTTTTCAGGAACATGTTTACCATAAAGCAATGTCAAGAAGGTTTCAGGATCCGGATAATCCGCTACCCAGCCAGATCTCCAGAACAATGCTTTTCATGTTTCAACACTTTCAAGATGTTCAGCAAAAGGCATTACATTTATTTCAATATCAATATTCAAATTCTCTTTCAACATTTTTTGGATCACTTCAGCCGTCTGAATATTTCGATCACCACCACCACTGTTGATCTGTAAAGTTAATTTTGGAAAACCTTTCCCATCAGGGTAACCTGCAGTAGCCATGTACTTATGGGCCTTGTCAACATCAAATGTGTATCCTTTTAGTGCTTTGTTATCATAATCTTTAAAACAAGGAGGTACAATACCAAAATTTCCCGGTACACCTTCACCTTGCAAAGTGTAGTTCACAATTTTTTCACGATCGATAGCATAATTGAATGCTAAACGAACCTCTTTTTTGTCAAAAACATTACTTTGGTGTTGAAAGCCATAGTAAAAAGTACTCATAGCGGGAACCACTTGCATCTCAAAAGGAACATTCCCCTCTTTCGCACTGCCAAGTTCACCAAGGATATCCGGAATCATTTCAATAGGAAGGCGGAATATCATATCTAAATTCCCTCTTTTAAATTCTAATAATTCTGATTTTTTTTCTTTGATGAATGAATATTTTACGGCATCTAAATAAGGTAATTGATTTCCAAATTCGTCAACGTTCCAATAGTTTGGATTACGTTCCAATATTACAGCTTCTCCTTCTTTTATGCTTTTTACCTGGAAAGGCCCTGTTCCAACACATTTAACACGCATATCAATTGCGTATTTTTCAAGCGCTTCGTGAGGATAAACCCAGCATCCCGGAGTGCTCAGAATGTTAAGAAATCCGGCAAACGGGTGAATAAGGTTAATTTGAATGGTATAATCGTCAATAGCTTTTATACCTGAAACACCCCCTGCAATAGGTTTTTTATCCAATGTTGATTGGAAATATTCATTTGCGCCAACAACACGATCTTTAAAGGTATTTCCAAATTGTTGGTTCTCCGGACTTGACGAACACAATTTTTCAAAGCAAAAAATAAAATCTTTTGCGGTCACTTCACGTCCTTTTCCATCCGAAAAACAAGGGTCGTCATGAAATTTTACTCCTTTACGTAAATGGAATGTCCATTGACTTGCATCTGCATTTTTATCCCATTTTTCTGCTAAACACGGTTGAACTGTCAAATCGCTCTGAGATAATTTTACTAAGCCTTCATATACTTGATTTGCGATACGATGTGAGGTAACTTCAGTAATGTTTAAAGGGTATAGGTTGCGGAAATCTTCTACTTCGTTCATTTTAAAAACGCCACCATAAAAAACGCCACCTTTTGCTTCACGAGACTCACCAGTAGTAGTAGTTCCGCCACCGCATGATCCGAAAAACCCTGCAATTAATAATAAGTAAATTACTTTTTTCATATCTGTAATATTGAGAGTATATATTTTTTTTCAGAGTTACAAATATATAGATATTATGCAAATTTCATATCTATATACCTGTTTTTTTATTTGGTTATGAGTTGCATCATGATATTTCCAACCAATTGGAAACATGAAAATTTGTTCTGAATAATTAAATAAAACTAAAATTTGGCAAAAATCCCATTAGAATAGTATTAGAAATCGATCTCTAATACCACAGGACAATGGTCTGAATGCTTAGCTTCAGACAAAATAGTTGCTCTCTTCATTTTTGCCTCTAAATTGGAACTTACCAAGTTATAATCAATGCGCCAACCCAAGTTTTTGGCTCTTGAGTTAGCTCTGAAACTCCACCAACTGTAGTTATGCGGTTCTTTGTTGAAGTGTCTGAAACTATCAATAAATCCTGTTTTCATGAAGGAGTCGATCCACTCTCGTTCCTCGGGTAAAAACCCACTGCTATTGGCATTACTCTTTGGGTTGTGAATGTCTATCGGTTGATGACAAATATTATAATCACCACAAATAATAAGTTTCGGGCGTTCTTTTTTCAGTTTAGCTATATAGTTATCAAAATCGGATAACCATTTCATCTTAAAAGATTGTCTATCCTCTCCACTGCTGCCACTTGGATGGTAAACGCTCATTACAGAAACATCACCATAATCGGCACGGATCACCCTTCCTTCAAAATCATATTCTGCTATACCACAGCCATATTCAATGTGGTCCGGTTTTATTTTACTGAAGATTGCCACTCCGCTATATCCTTTTTTTTGTGCAGGATACCAAAAGTGATGGTAACCGGCATTTTCGAAAATAGTCAGATCCAATTGTCCTGGCTCCGCTTTTAACTCTTGAACACATAAAATGTCAGGATTAGCGACTTTTAGCCAATCCATTAAGCCTTTGCTCATAGCTGAACGAATACCATTCAGGTTGTATGTTATAATTTTTGTCATTTTTGAGCGTATATAAACAGGTTTGTCGCTGATTTGATTTTCGTTCGGCAGAAAATTTGGACAAATGTATAAAATGCATTTGTTCGTACATAATTTGTACTTTTAAATTTGTGATAGTGCGTAGAATAATAGCGGTTTTCATCTTTCTTTTTTTCTGTATTTGCAGTTATTCGCAGAATACGGGGAATAGTCATTTTAGATCTTTTTCTGCTACTTCAGATACATTAAAACTTGATTCACTTAGCCTGGTTCCCGGATCTTTTAAACTTTCAACGTCTTCAGGAAAAGTGCTTGATACCTCCTTTTATAAATTAGATCTGGGGGCGGGTGTTATAATTTGTAACAGGAAAAAACTTAAAGAGAATAATATTGTTTTTGATAGTCTACAGGTAAATTATAAAACGTTTCCATATTTATTTTCTTCAGAAACAAGGCATAAAGACATAAAGCGAATAAAGCCCGATCTGAATGGAACTACCAACCCTTTCAGTTACAATATCGAATCGAAGAGCGATGACATTTTTAAAATGGATGGCTTGGACAAAAGCGGAAGTATCTCACGAGGAATCTCTTTTGGGAACAATCAGGATGTAGTTGTAAACTCTAACCTTAACTTACAATTATCCGGTCATCTCAACAATAACATTGATATTCTATTGGCGGCAACAGACAATAATATTCCGATACAGCCCGATGGGAATACTCAGCAATTGCAGGAGTTTGACAAGGTATTCATTCAGCTTTCGAATAAAAATACAAAATTAATTGCTGGTGATTTTCAACTTATTCGTCCGAGCGGATATTTTATGAATTTCAATAAGAAAGCACAAGGGGTAGCTTTTTCAACTTCTCAAAAAATTAACGACAACAATAAAAACATAAAAAGGAAAGGTGTTTATACAACTGGATTCAGTGCTGCTGTTTCACGAGGAAAATTTGCTAGAAACCAGATTCAGGGGGTTGAGAATAATCAAGGTCCATACCGTTTACATGGTGCAGAAAACGAACCCTATATTATAATTTTATCAGGGACAGAAAAGGTTTATGTTGATGGAAGGCTTATGGATAGAGGGCAAGAGAATGATTATGTAATAAACTATAACACTTCAGAGATCACATTTACTGCCAGACAACTTATCACAAAAGATAAACGGATTGTTGTGGAATTTCAGTATTCTGATAAAAATTATGCGCGTTCACTTTTCCATTTTGCAAATGATTACGAACAAGATAAATTGAAATTGCATTTACATATTTATTCCGAACAAGACAGTAAAAATCAACCTTTACAGCAAGACCTTTCAACATCACAAAAGCAATTATTATCCGAAATTGGAGATACCTTGTCATTAGCAGTTGTTCCAAGTTTCGATAGTGTGGCCTTTAATAGTAATGAAGTGTTGTATCAAAAAATTGACACGATTGTTGGCACAAAAACATATTCAAACATTTTTAAATACAGCACCAATAGTGATAGTGCACATTACCGTGTTTCTTTTAGCAATTTAGGTGCGAATAAAGGAAACTACATTCAAGTTACCTCGAGTGCAAACGGAAAAGTTTTTCAGTGGGTCGCTCCAAGTATTACAGGAGATACACTACATGGAAGCTATGAACCCGTGATGCAACTGGTAACTCCGAAGCAAAAACAAATGATAACTGCAGGCTTTG
>JAPLDC010000097.1:9512-43447 GCA_026391935.1 Bacteroidota bacterium
GGCTTTGAATATGCTTTCAGCAAATACAGTAAACTTGCTATAGAGACTGCCGTTAGTAAAAATGATATCAATACATTTTCATCGGCAAACAGTAATGATGATGTTGGGTATGGATTAAAATTGAATTTTGATAATGTAAAACCATTAACAAAGAGTTTAACTGATTCGACTTCGTCCCTAATATTACTTTCCAATATAAATTATGAATACGTTCAAAAATATTTTTCTCCGATAGAGCGTTACAGGAGTATTGAATTTGAGCGTGATTGGAATAAAGGAAATATTTTGCAAGCGGAGGATCAGCATATTATAGGTGTATCTGTTGGACTAGCAAAGAAAGGCATCGGCGCTATTGGATATAAATTCAATTCGTTTCTTGAAGGAAAAAGTTATAATGCGAATAAACAAAACGCAAATATTACACTTGCTAAAAAAGGATTTTCTGTTTTGTACGATGGGAGTTTTTTAACTTCGGCAAGTGCTGTTAACTCTAATTTTTATCGGCACAAAAGCGGTGTTTCCCAAAAAATTAATCGATTCACAGTTGGGTTAAAAGATGAATTCGAGCTGAATAAATTTGCCTTGAGCAAAAAAGATTCGCTACTTTCAAGTAGCTATGAATTCTGGGAATGGCAAGCCTACATGCAAAATGCAGATACTACTAAAAATAGATACGGAATCAATTACAAACAACGAACAGATTATGCCGTTAGAAATAATGCAGGAGAAACACATCTTGTCTCGACCGCTTTTGCTGAAAGTTATGGCGGCTTTTTAGACCTCATAAAAAATTCAAATAATCAATTGAAATTAAATGCAGCTTATCGTGTTCTCGAAATCAGAGATCCTGCTCTTACCTCCCAAAAGCCCGACAACTCATTGGTTGCCCGTGTAGAATATACTATTCGATTGTTTAAAGGCGTTATTTTTTCAAATACCTTTTATGAGATCGGATCAGGTTTAGAAATTAAAAAGGAGTACTCTTATATTATGGTTGCTGTGGGACAAGGGGTATATGTATGGAATGATTACAATGGAAATGGAATAAAAGAGTTGGGCGAATTTGAAATTGCGACTTTTCCAAATACAGCCGATTACATTAAAGTGTACACACCAACAAACGATTATTTGAAAGTTTATAATAATCAATTTAGCCAGACGCTTTCCTTGAAACCTTCTGCATTGTGGGGAAACAAAACTGGATTCAAAAAATTTATTGCACGTTTTTCTGATCAGGCATCCTATCGCGTTGATCGGAAGTCGACGGAAAGCGACCTGTCAAAAGCCTATAACCCATTTTTAATAATTCCGAATGATACCAGTACCACTGCTTTTAAAACATTGGTTACTTTAAATTCTTCTTTCAGAAACACCTTGTTTATTAATCAAATGAGTCCGGTGTTTGGATTGGATCTGTCATACCAGGATGCAGGAAATAAAGTGTTATTAGTGAATGGTTTTGATACGCGTCAAAATAAATATGAAGAAGCTAAGTTACGCTGGAACATCAGCAAAGAATTTAGTTGGATTTTATCCTACAAGAATGGAAGTAAAATAAGCCGCTCTCAATTTTTTCCGGCACGAAATTATGTAATTTTCTATTATGAGGCAGAGCCAAAAATTAGTTATCAGCCAAATACAGCTTTCCGGACAACCATTTCTTTTAAATATACAGAGAAACAAAATAAGAGTGAGTATGGCGGACAAAAGGCCGTGTTACAGGATTATGGTGCAGAAATAAAATATAATGTATTGCAAAAAGGAAGTTTGAATATGACCGCAAATTTTATTCAGATCAAATTTAATGGAGTGCAAAATACTTCTTTAGCCTTTGAAATGTTGGATGCATTAAAAACCGGACAAAATATTACCTGGGGTGTTTCCTATCAACGAACGCTTTCAAATAATTTACAATTAAGTTTGACTTACGATGGCAGAAAATCGGAAGGAACAAAAATTATTCACACTGGTGGCGCACAAGTAAGAGCATATTTTTAATTTTTCTGCCACATTATTTATTGGCAATAACGCGCAAATTTTGATCCGCTAAGAAAGCTTTCATACTGTTTTTATATGATCTTTCTTTCATTGATATTTTGAAAGAATCCAGTTTTGTCAGGTATTCTTGTGCTTTTGTAAAATCATTCAGCCAAATATACACTTCCGAAAGATCCATCAGTAAGGATTCTGTGACATCTTCATCAACTCTTGCCTTTCTGTTACTTGGATTACTTTCTTTTAAAGCTGTTTCCCATAGTGTAATCGCTTTACGCAAGAATTCTTCTCCTTGAGCATTGTTTTCTTTTTTACCGATTAACGCATATCCATTTTTAGCATTGTTTAAAGCCTCTTTAAAATCGTCATATAATTTCTTCTCATTCACATACGCTACAGGTACTATTCGGATTTGTTTAACATAACCGTAATTAGTGTTTAACAGTTCATTTATTGATCTTAAATTATCAAGTACAATTTTTTCCTGAACATTTAATATCTCAGAAGTCTGCGCTGTTTTCCAGTAGGCATCTAACTCAGCCTGTGTTGCAAAATCTTTGGATGTATATGTTGAGAAACTAAGTGAAGGTCCGAATGCTTCATCCATAATAAATTTTCCATCGGGTTGGATGATTTTTAATTTTATGATATGTCGATAGTTGAATTGATTAACGAAAACTGTTGTTTCGATTGTTTTTTCATCAGCTCCTTTTACTTGTTTTTTTTGAGTAGTGCTTTTTACTTCATCTTTTTCGAAGCCACTTAAATTCATTTGAATGATCAATGCTTTTTCAGGTAATTTAGAAAATCCTTCCAGTTTAATATAGGTTGATGCCAACAGTTCAGTGTTAAAAGTTTTTTCCAGTAAAGGTTCTTGTGCAACTACTTTTGTTGGGATAGGTGAAGACGGCATCAGCGGGCGCGGTGTCACGGCTTGTTGTTGAGGTGTTAAACGAAACCATACATTTAAACTATTCTCATAAGAAAGAGAATCTTGTTTTCTTTTGTCAAAATATTGTTTTAATCCTAATTGATAATCAGTTTCAGATTTGGATAGCGCAGTTTGATAATCTGTTTTTTGCTGTTCTGTTTTTTGTAAGTAATCAGCGATTATTAATGGCTGATAATTTTTAACGTCTTTGTTTACGGGCTTTAGCGGTAAACGAGTATACTCCACACTTACTTTAACATAGTCAATGTTTTGCGCCATGGAGGTGATAGAGATGAATAGCAGAAGAGAGAGGAATGGCTTTTTCATGATAATTAGTTTTTTAAACGAAAAAATTCGTTGGTCAAAATTAATCATAATAGGGTTCATTTTGCCAAAGATCTGTTTCATATATAATTTATAGCAGCTTTAAATATTTATTGTACTATAACTTTTAGTGCAGGATTATGAAAGAACGATTGCTGAAAAGGAAGCATTTGACCGCTGTCGAGGATTAATAGATCCAATCGTTCAATATTTTTCAAGCAATCAGGAAAAAATCCCATCGAACCGCAATAAGCAACATTTAATTCTTGTAATTCAACCATTTTGCAAATGGCCAAAGGGAATGTTGTCATTTCGTTCCTTCCAATATATAAGTATTTCAGATTAGTAAGTTTTGAAGCGTTCTCTGGTAAATAAAGAAGATTGTTATTGTCTAGGTAAAGTTGCTCTAAAAGAATTAGTTTCCCTATACTGTCGGGGAGTGTCTGAATATCATTATAGGATAAAAAAAGCTGTTCTAGTTTGCTTAAGTTGCATATTCCGTTTGGCAAGGAAGTAAGAATATTGTCTTTGACCGAGAGTTCTTTTAATGCTTTTAACTGACCGATGCTTGCAGGAAGTTGTTTCAGTTTATTGCCACTTAAAATACATTTTTCTAATTTTTTAAAGTCTCCGAAATTGTCGGGTAAAGAAGTGAGTTTATTTCGAAATAGATTTAATTCTTTCAGATTTGGAAGCAAACAAAGCTCGGGAGGAATTGTTTTTAGGTCGTTATTATTTAGTTCAAATATTTCTAAATTAACAAGTTTGTAAATATCTGCAGGAATCGAATCTAGGTGTTTATATGCGATTCTTATATGAAACACCTGAGTAGGATTACTGAATGCATCTTCAAAAGATTTGTAGGTCTTATCTTTTTGTGCAGAGGTTTTATAAACCAAAAAAATCAAAAATAAAATAGTTAGTTTTATTTTCATGAGACAAATAGATTATCTACTGTGAGAGGATGTGCTGTAAAGATAATAATAAGTAAAATAGAGGTTTTGCTTTTTTTCTTATATTTTTATGTTATCGGCACCAGCGTTTTAAGCGCCATTCTTCTTGTTGAATAGGATTTAGAAATGTCCAAGCCACGAATCTGCTTATTTTATTTCCTTGCTTCATTTCAATTGTTCTTACTTCCAGGGCTTTTACTTTTTCTAAATTGTAGTATATGGTTGGAAGATTTTCGCTTTTTGAAACCAAAGATGAATACCAAAAGCAGCTAGTCGGGAAAAGAGCACTTTCTGAAATCATTTTAGAAACAAATTCTTTTTCTCCTCCTTTACACCATAGCTCGGTATTTTGTCCGCCAAAATTCAAAACAGGTTTTATGTTTTTTCCGGAATTTAAATTTCTCACTTTTCTTGATGTTCCTTCCTGAGCTTCTGCATGCGAAGAATGAAATGGAGGGTTGCACAAAGTAACATCGAATAGTTCTGCGGGCTTAATAATTCCTTTGAATATATTTGAATTGAGTTTTTGTTCTCTAATCTCGATCTCTTTTAAATTATTATTTTCAGTTATTGTTTTTGCAGAATGAATAGCTTTGTCATCAATGTCACTCCCGACAAACCCCCATCCATATTCGTAATTGCCGATGATGGGGTAAATACAATTGGCACCAACACCAATATCTAAACAGTTGACCATTTGTCCTTTTGGTATAATTCCATTATTTGATGTTGCGAGTAAGTCGGCAATATAATGGATGTAATCGGCTCTTCCAGGTATTGGCGGACAAAGATAATTTTGAGGAATATCCCATGTTGCAACCCCATAATATTGTTTTAGTAGCGTTCTGTTAAGTGTTTTTACACCAGCAGGGTCTGCAAAATCAATTGTTTCGTTATTGTATTTATTGATAAAAACAAATTTGGAAAGTTCCGGACAAGAACCAATGAGCTCTTTAAAGTTATATCGAGAGCGGTGTTTATTTCGGGGGTGAAGGACTTCTTTTTCATCCAAATTTTTCTTTTCTTCTTTATTCATTTAGTTCCTAATCATTTTCTAAGTATTGATTTTTGATGGATGAGTATAATTTCAAAAGTAGAATTAATAAGCTTGGAAGCAAATATGAAAATATGAACTACTTGGAAAGAAAAAAGGCGCCATTTGGCGCCTTTAATTCAATTAATAATAATTGGTTATTTGATAGCCAATTTAGAAGTAGATGTTTTTCCATTCATTTCAACCTGAACAAAATATAATCCGCTTGCATATCCATTTAGGTCTAATGGCGTAACTCCGTTAGCCGTTAATGTTGTTGCTTGTAAACGTTGACCTAAAGTATTTAGGATGCTTACTGTAACTTTGTTTCCGGTAAATGCAGACAGGTCAACAGACACTGATTGACTAGCAGGATTTGGGAATAACTCAACAGTTGGAAGGCTGCTGTTTTCTTCAATACCTGCAGTAGTTAAGCAGTAGTGAACTCTTCCGTTAAATACGCGCGGACTAAAAGTTACACCAAATGGGTAAGATCCACCATTTCCTTGTTTGATAGTAAGGTACGTGTCATAAGAAAGTGTATCTCCAACAACTGTTCCATTTGTATAATTAAATGTAGCGCCTGCATCCGTTGCTGTAACATAAAAAGCGTATGTGCCGGCAGCTAGTGGTAAATTTAAACTTACAGGAACTTTGTAAAATGCACCTGCTCCAGTTGTTGTAGAAGTTACTTGTGCAGAATCTAGGAAGGACCAGCCTGTAGCAGATGTTTCACTACCTATAAATGTCCCCGTTTTGTAAAAAATCGCAATATTCCATGTACCAGCATCAACGCTTACGCTAAATGTTTCAAGTGTAACAGCGCTTACAACATCGATGTCAAACATGTTTCCGCTAAAGCTGTTGCCGGCTGCTGTTGAGCCGGTTAATGAATCGCAAACTGTTGGTAATTTACTTTGATGATCCAATACAACAGGTGTATTTATTACCTGGCTTAGAATATTTTGTTTTTGTTGGAAATTAAGATTTTCTGAAGACAATTGTTTATCGGTTTGACCGAAGACAACGGAAGAGAACATCATTCCAAAGACTAAAGTTGATGCGTAAAATTTTTTCATAGTTTTATTTAGTTTGGTTAGTTCTGCAAAACTAAACTATTCTATTTAATTAATCATTAGTTTAGTGGTGATTGTTATCACAGTGTTGTTTTATATACCTTTCCCACTCTTTGTAGGAGGCTTGTTTGCGTTTAAAATAATTAACTGCCACAAGCTTCACAAGCGTCCGGGTTGTCTAATGAGCAACTTAATTGTGCTGCAACCTCCGCAGCTTTTTGTGCCTCCGCTTCTAATATTGCCTGGCGATCAGCACTAATTTGATGTTGGCGCTCCAATACCAATACGTCTTCATTTCCTAATACTTCTGTAGCCACTAAAACTGTCCCTTCAGGAATTTCTTTTGCAGCAGAGGTATCCACAGTAAATTTAATTGCATCAGCAGCAGCTTTTGTACGTAAATAATACATTCCGGTTTTTAAACCTGCTTTCCATCCATAAAAATGCATAGAAGAAAGTTTAGCGAAGTTTGCATCCTGAACAAATAAATTCAGTGACTGTGATTGACAAATATATGCTCCGCGATCAGCAGCCATATTGATAATTACTTTTTGTGAAATTTCCCAAACGGTTTTATACAATGCTTTTACGTTATCAGGAATTTCATTTATTCCTTGTACGGATCCATTTGCAATGATAATTTTATTTTTTAGTGAATCATTCCAGATACCTAATTTTACAAGGTCTTTCAATAAATGTTTGTTCACAATCACAAACTCCCCTGACAATACTCTTCTTGAATAAATATTAGAAGTGTAGGGTTCAAAACATTCATTGTTTCCTAAGATCTGAGAAGTAGAAGCCGTTGGCATTGGGGCTAACAACAATGAGTTGCGAACACCGTGCGTTTTCACTTCTTCTTTCAAAACATCCCACTCCCAACGAGGAGACGGTGTTACATTCCACATATCAAATTGGAATATTCCTTTTGACACTGGTGAGCCCGGGAATGTTTCATAATACCCTTCAGCCTTTGCAAGGTCTTTAGAAGCTGTCATGGCTGCATAATAAATCGTCTCATGAATTTCTTTATTCAAGGTTACTGCTTCAGGAGAATCGAATGGAAAGCGCATTAATATGAATGCATCCGCCAATCCTTGAACTCCAATTCCTATCGGACGGTGACGCATATTGGAGTTGCGTGCTTCAGCAACAGGATAATAATTTCTGTCGATGATCTTATTTAAATTTTTAGTGATCACATACGTGATATCAAATAATTTCTGATGATCAAATTTTCCGTTTTCAACAAATCGCGGCAATGCAATAGAAGCGAGGTTACAAACTGCAATTTCATCTGCAGAAGTGTATTCCATGATCTCGGTACACAAGTTCGATGATTTGATCGTGCCCAGATTTTGTTGATTGCTTTTTCCATTACAAGCATCTTTGTATAGCATGTATGGATTGCCGGTTTCAATTTGGGAGTCGATGATCGCAGCCCACAATTCACGCGCCTGAATTGTTTTACGTGCACGGCCTTCTTGTTCGTAACGAGTATATAGTGCTTCAAATTCTGCTCCCCAACAATCTGCTAATCCCGGTGCTTCATTCGGACAGAATAAGGACCATGTGCTGTTTTCTTCGACACGTTTCATGAACAGATCAGGTGTCCACATTGCAGTGAATAGATCGCGCGCACGGGCTTCTTCTTTTCCTGTGTTTTTACGAAGATCTAAGAATTCATAAATATCAGCATGCCATGGTTCTAAATAAATTGCAAAAGACCCTTTACGTTTTCCGCCTCCTTGATCAACATAACGCGCTGTGTCGTTGAATACACGTAACATCGGAACGATACCGTTTGAAGTGCCATTTGTTCCACGTATATATGAACCTGTAGCGCGGATATTATGGATGCTTAATCCGATACCACCGGCACTTTGTGAGATCTTTGCACATGATTTTAATGTATCATAAATTCCGTCGATACTATCATCTTTTACAGTTAACAAAAAGCAAGATGACATTTGAGGTTTAGGTGTACCTGCATTAAACAATGTAGGAGTAGCGTGTGTGAACCAGCGTTCCGACATTAAGTTATATGTTTCGATAACAGAAGCGATGTCATCTTTATGGATGCCAACAGCAACACGCATTACCATGTGCTGAGGACGCTCAGCAACAACACCATTTAATTTTAATAAGTAAGAGCGCTCCAACGTTTTAAATCCGAAATAATCGTAACCGAAATCGCGGTCGTAAATAATAGTAGAATCAAGTTCCTGAGCATTTTTCTGAATGATCTCATATACATCATCAGCGATCAAAGGCGCTTTTTTACCGGTCTTTGGGTCAATATAATTATACAAAGCTTCCATCGTTTTTGAGAACGATTTATTCGTGTTCTTGTGCAAGTTAGAAACAGCTATACGGGACGCCAATAGCGCATAGTCAGGGTGCTTAGTAGTAAGCGAAGCAGCAGTTTCAGCTGCGAGATTATCCAATTCACTGGTTGTTACACCTTCGTAAATCCCTTCAATTACCTTCATAGCAACGTTGATTGGAGTTACATGAATAGGGTCTAAGCCATAGCAAAGCTTTTGGATACGAGCTGTTACTTTATCAAATTTTACTGATTCGCGGTTACCGTCTCTTTTGATTACGTACATAAATTTTTTGTCTAGAGTTTGTGCTGTTATTTTTTATTGTATGTTATAATTTTTTGTTTCCTCATTATAAGATCCTTCATCCCCCTGCCCCCTTCAAAGGGGGACACACTCCGGATTATTCATTGTCACCCTGAGCGGAGTCGAAGGGTGTTTAAAAATCTTCATCAAGGCTGAAAACGTTATCTTCTTTTTTGCCCATTACACCAGATTTTTGGTATTCTGCAACACGTTTTTCGAAGAAATTTGTTTTCCCTTGTAAAGAAATAAGTTCCATAAAGTCGAATGGGTTGGTTGCGTTGTATGCTTTTTCACATCCAAGGGCCACCAACAATCTGTCAGCAACAAATTCGATGTATTGACACATTAAATCAGCATTCATTCCGATTAGTCGAACAGGCAAAGCATCAGAAACAAATTCTTTTTCAATTTCAACAGCATTGGTTATTATCGAAGTTACTTGTTCCTTAGGTAACTGATTCACTAATTCGGAATATAATAAACAGGCAAAATCGCAATGCAAACCTTCATCACGAGAAATAAGTTCGTTTGAGAACGTTAACCCCGGCATTAATCCACGTTTTTTTAACCAGAATATGGAGCAGAAACTTCCCGAAAAGAAAATGCCTTCTACAGCAGCAAAAGCGATCAATCTTTCAGCGAAAGTTCCGTTCCCTATCCATTTAATAGCCCATTCAGCTTTCTTTCCAACACATGGCAGTGTATCTATAGAATGAAAAAGACGGTCTTTTTCTTTTGGATCTTTAATATAAGAGTCAATTAATAATGAATATGTTTCAGAATGAATATTTTCCATCATGATCTGAAAGCCATAAAAACAACGTGCTTCAGGATATTGTACTTCTTTCATGAAGTTAACTGCTAGATTTTCATTTACAATTCCATCACTTGCAGCAAAAAAAGCGAGCACATGTGAAATGAAATGTCTTTCATCATTGTTCAATTTATTTTCCCAATCCTGAAGATCTGGATTTAAGTCGATTTCTTCTGCGGTCCAAAAACTTGCTTCTGCCTGTTTGTACATTTCCCATATATTATTGTGTTTTATGGGAAACAGAACAAATCTGTCTTTATTCTCTTTTAGTATTGGTTCTTCGTTCATTGAGTAGTTTGGTGTTTTTGTTGTAATTGCCTGTTTTTTAATTCGTTACAAGCCTTCTCTTTTAAAATTAGAGGGAAAAATTTCCCTGAAAGGCTATTTCTTTCTTTTTGAGCTAATTAATAAAGTTTTGCTTATTGAATTAAGGTGTACAAATTTTGGCAAAAAAAAGTGTTGTGTCAAGAGCATTGAATTAACATTTACTCCAAGTTATAAACACGGGAAATTAACAGACGAATGTTAAGAATTGACCAATGTATTAGAAAACAGCATTTTAAGTTTGATGTGAAAAATACTGAAAATTAATCTTAAAAAAACTTGTTACAATGAAAAAAAACGCTTTTAGGAAACGTGATGTTTCGAAGGAATAGTAGTTGGTAGTATTAATAAAATCAATAGTTTTGGAACTATTGGTTTCTCATTTTGGCAGCCATTTCCAATTGTTTATACCAGCCCTTACCGTATTTACGTATTAATGGTTCTTTCAAAAATTTATATACAGGCACATCTAATTTTGCACCACACTCACAAGCCGGCTTACAAATGTCCCATTTACTGTAGTTCACCGCTTCATAATCCTTGTATTTGCTGATGCGTACAGGATATAAATGGCAAGAAATTGGTTTTTTCCATTTGATCTTACCATCATAGAATGCTTGTTCTATACCACATTTAGCGATTCCATCATCAAAAATTGTGAATGCGCAATGTTTCCCTTTTACTAATGGGGTAGTATAATCATTGTCGCTGTCGATCACGAAAACACCTTGTTTTTCAATAGCCTTCACGCCATCTTTTGGTAGATAAGCTTTTACTTCATCCCAGATATCTTCAAGAATAGCAATTTCTTCTTCTTCCAAGGGAGCGCCTGAATCTCCCGCCACACAACATTCTCCTTTACAAGCGTTAAGGTCGCAAACAAATTTTTTCTCTAATAAGTGTTCCGAAACGATTGTGTTGTCGATTGCTATCATTACTTGATGTATCTATTAATTATTGTGCAAATGTACCAAAAATTGATGTACCGATGTGTGTATGTACCAATGTGCAGATTGAGTGTTGTTGTATATCGATACATCTGCATATCCCACATCGGTACATCAAATTATTTTCTAATTTTACACCCATTATGGCAAATCAAGAAGACATTTTTAAAAACATTATTTCCCATTCCAAGGAGTATGGGTTTATTTTTCAGAGTTCCGAGATCTATGATGGCTTAAGCGCGGTATACGATTACGGACAAATGGGTGCTGAGTTAAAAAAGAACTTGCGAGAATATTGGTGGAAGGCAATGGTGCAAATGCACGAAAATATTGTTGGTATTGATGCCGCAATTTTTATGCATCCGACTACATGGAAAGCTTCCGGACACATTGATGCTTTTAACGACCCATTGATCGATAATAAAGATAGTAAGAAACGATATCGTGCAGATGTGTTGATAGAGGATCATGTAGCGAAAATCGAAGGAAAAATTCAAAAGGAAATTGATAAAGCAAAAGAACGTTTTGGAGAATCTTTCAATGAAGAAACTTTTAGAGCTACCAATGCTCGTGTACTGGAAAATCAAGCGAAAGCAGACTCCATACTTTCTAAATTCAAAGATGCGCTAGAGAAAAATGATCTTGAAGCGGTTCGTCAGATCATTGTCGATTGCGAAATTGTTTGTCCGATCTCCGGTTCAAAAAACTGGACAGAAGTTCGTCAGTTCAATTTGATGTTCAGCACATCCATGGGTGCCGTAAGTGAAGAGTCAAACACCATCTATTTACGTCCGGAAACGGCTCAGGGTATTTTTGTGAATTTTTTGAATGTTCAAAAATCAGGAAGAATGAAAATTCCTTTTGGGATTGCTCAAACAGGAAAAGCGTTTCGTAATGAGATCGTTGCGCGTCAATTTATTTTCCGTATGCGTGAATTCGAACAAATGGAAATGCAATTTTTCGTTCGTCCGGGTACAGAAATGGAATGGTACCATCATTGGAAAGCAGCACGCATGAAATGGCATAATTCATTGGGCTTTGGTGCAGAAAATTACCGTTTTCACGATCATATTAAATTGGCACATTATGCAAATGCAGCATGTGATATAGAATTTAATTTTCCTTTCGGATTTAAAGAGTTAGAAGGAATTCATTCGCGTACCGATTTCGATTTGAAAGCCCACGAACAGCATTCAGGAAAAAAATTACAATATTTTGATCCTGAATTAAATCAGAATTATGTTCCGTATGTTGTAGAAACATCTGTCGGATTGGATCGTTTGTTTTTAGCGGTTATGTCGAAAGCGTATATCGAAGAAAAACTCGAAGATGGGACTATCCGTACAGCACTTAATCTTCCTGCATTTTTAGCACCAATCAAAGTGGCTATTCTGCCTTTATTAAAGAAGGATGGTTTGCCTGAAAAAGCACGTGAGATCATGGATCTTTTGAAGTTTGATCATGCAACAACCTATGACGAAAAGGATACGATCGGAAAACGATACCGCAGACAAGATGCTATTGGTACACCTTTTTGTATCACTGTTGATCATCAGTCATTAGAAGACAATACAGTTACTATCCGTTATCGGGATACGATGGCACAAGACCGAGTAAGTATTGATGTACTTGCTAAAATTGTGGACGATAAAGTGAGTTTTAAAAATGCATTGCAGGGGTTGGGTTAGTTCAGAATTTCTTTACATAATAACAGAAACCCCGCTTCGATAAATCGTTGCGGGGTTTTCTGCCTCTAAACTAAATGAATTGATTAACCAATCAAATCACAAACGAACCCAGGTAAAATTGGGTTTGACATTCAGATGTGGTTTCAGGCTCTCTTTCCTTCTGCCTCATCCTTCTGTCTGTAAACAATCCTGCTCTCTAATTCAGGATCAAAATTTTTTTAAATATTACTTTAATGCGATAATTTTTTTAATATTAATCCAGATCGCCGAGCGCACTCCGGATTCATAACTTTCAAGAATATCTTTAAATACTTTTTCTATGCTTTCTTTTTTCATTTACAGAGTTCTTAGAAACTTGGGCAAGTGCTAGGACGATATTTTGGTTTTGGTTTCTTACAAAAGAAATTCATTCCGATTGATATCTCGTGTGAGCCTGCTGAGGCATTTGTTAATTTAGACACCGTTACATCATAACTATATCCTACTTTAAAAACTCCATGCTGAACGCCGATCAATACAATAATCGCATCATTGTTACGGTACCAAAATCCGCCAACCAAGGCCCCTTTTGTAACATAAACTCCTAAATTCAACTGTTGGAAATCTTGTTGTTGTTGGTATAAAATATTGGGGGAAATAGATGTTTCATTGCTTTTTGGTCCGATTGGAATCGTAGCACCTGCATGACCTGTAAATTTCACCGGTAATTTACTTGTTCCCAGCAAACCTTCATCAGGTTGAGTTAAATGATGTGCGGCAAAACCAATAAATACATATTTGCTGAAAGCGACTGCTCCGGCAGAAAAATCGACAAATGACCTTTTAGATAAATGTTGTGTTTCCTCTGTATTGTATACAAAACCTCTGCGTTCATCCACCATGTCTCCAAAAGTTAGTTTACTCCAGTCGATGGATTTTTGTCCGTAAGTAGCCTGTAAACCTGCATTAATTGAAAAATTCCGGTTGATCTGTATCTGTTTGGAATAGATCGCGCTGATATTGGTTGTCTTCAAGGTTCCTTGTCCGGCATTATCATTTGTAACCAAAAAACCGATACCACTTTTTATTCCGAATACATACCTGTCAATAGAAGCGCTTGTTGTAACGTATGTCCCAGAAATGGCAGGCCATTGATTTCTATAATTGAGACAAACGCGTGGGCAAATGTTTGAGCCTGCGAGAGCGGGGTTAAGATACAATGGATTGGCATAAAATTGTGTGAACTCAGGGTCTTGAGCCTTTGCAGATTTATAAGTGATCAAACCTATTGATAACAGTATAATAGCGTAGATTTTTTTCATGGACAACGATTTTGTGTCGTTTATATCCTATAGACGAGCAATGATTCGAAGGGTTGCCTAAAAACTTTAAAAATAAAAAAATCCCGCTGTTAAATTTTAACAGCGGGATAGTTATTGGAGATGTTGTTTTTTTCTGATTTTATTTTTGCAGCGTGTCTTTCAGCATTAATTCTTTTTGTTTCCGGATACTATCAGCGTTCAGGTTAAACAGTCCGTTCCATCCGATATTGCTCGACCGTTTTGATTTTGCAGCCTTTTTGGTACTATCTTTTTCTTTGGTTTTGTGAATGATACCTTTTGACGAATCGATCATATCACCAAAGATGGGTTCATTTCCCATCACAATGACTTTTTGATTTTTTGAAGATTCGGTATTTGATTTTGTTGATTTTTGTTTCTTTTCCTGATCATTTTTTATTTTTTCAGTTGCAACTTTTTCCTTATTTTCAACTGCTGTAACTGCATTTTTTACATCAGGCACTTTTGGTTTAACTTCCGGACTAATTATCTTTTGTTCATTAACAGCTGGCGTAACAGGTGAAGTAGTCTTAACAACAACAGGGGCAGGTTGTAATGTTTTGGTTTTATTTTCAGTAGGAGTAATT
Organism: Bacteroidota bacterium; assembly: GCA_026391935.1. Classification (GTDB taxonomy): domain Bacteria; phylum Bacteroidota; class Bacteroidia; order 2-12-FULL-35-15; family 2-12-FULL-35-15; genus 2-12-FULL-35-15. The sequence goes on from JAPLDC010000097.1 coordinate 24,134, forward strand.
GTAGTTTCTGCTGGCTTATCAATGCTCGTTTTTGAAGTATTTATTCCCTTATAAATAAAAAATCCTCCCACTAAAACTGCTGCTCCAATAAAAATGGCGATATTATACGAACCTTTAGCAACACTAGATTTAGGTGCCGCATCTAACATTCGCTCCATACGGGCCCAATCACCGGAATCATACTTAGCGTCATAATTGCTTAAGTTTTCTTTAACGGTTTCATCAAGTTTGTTAGGAGTAGTATTATTTTCCATTTACAATTGGTTTAATATGAAGCATCAGATTTTTTCTCAAATTAAATTTTGCTTTTGATAGATTTGATTTAGAAGTCCCTTCACTAATATCAAGCATTTCAGCAATTTCTTTATGTGTGTATTCTTCTATAACAAATAAGTTAAAAACGGTTCTGTAAGCGGGAGTCAACTCCTGTACAGCTCTCAAAATATCTTCTTTCCCAATGTGAAGAGCCAGTTCGTCATCACTTATTTCATCTGCTACATTTCCTGCTTTTTCATTCGCATACACAGTACTTACAATCAAGTAGTTCTGTTTGTTTTTTCTCAGATGATCAATAGCTGTATTCACCATTATTCTTCTAATCCAACCTTCAAACGAGCCGGTTGCCTTAAAATTCTTAAGGCTGTCAAACACTTTCATAAATCCTTCGTGGAGTGCGTCTTTAGCTTCGTCACTACTTTTTGAGTAGCGTAAACAAACTCCTAACATCTTACTGTAAAATTGCTCGTACAAGGCTTTCTGACTTGCACGATCATTTTTTAAACAACCTTTAATGATGTCGGTTTCATTCATATATAAAGCGCTTTCAATAGCTAAAGACACCTCTCTTCTACGAGGGTAGACGCAAAAGGTTTTGAAGGGTTGCCTGTCAGCTAAAAATATTTTCTAAGCAAAATAAATGCGGTGCCTTAAAAACTTTCCAAATCATCCTGAATTGTTTTTAAGTAGTTGGGCTTTAATTGTTATTTAATAGTGAACTCAGTATCAGAAATACCTTTATTCACAGTTATGGTTTCCGCAGTTAATTTCATCGACATTGCTCCGCTGATGGCGATAATGCTCGGAAATTTCACTCCTTCTACATCCTTATATTCAAGGAAATCAGTTGTATTGGTCATCGGGCCGGCTTCAGAAGTAGTAATTTGAGAGTTTCTTACTTTCAATTTACTCTCAACAGCGTACCATTCAGTAGATTTCTTGCCCTTAGGGCTAACAACTTCGAGGATATAAGCATCTTTGCCATTTACTGCCTCTATGCCTTTTAAATTAAGCTTATACCCCAATTTTTCATAATTCATTTCCAGATTCATTGTCGCTTGCGCTTTAATATCATCCAAGCCGTCTCCGTCAATATCCTTTTTTCCTTGCATACTCTGTTGTTTCCCAACTTTACCATCGTATACTTCTTTTTGAATTACCATTTCTCCCATTTTTACAGACATCGCATATTTGTTTGGCGCCTTTTGACTCGTGGTGATGCTGATGTCCATACCTTGAAGCTTGGTATTCATTTTTGTAGAAACATCTTTCACTTTCAACAAAGCAGTAGCTCCTCCAATCGCATTTACATAATCATTGATTACCGTTTTTGACGTTACTCCTGCCGGAATAGGTTTTGCAACTGAGGCAACAACATTACCATAGATATCATAAAATTCTATGTTTTTCGTTGCACTGAAAGGAGCCAATTTTTTAGAAAGTTCTTCTTTGTCGCCAACGACAAGTATGGTAGCATTATCAGGGCGGATGTATTTTTGTGCCATTGCATAAACATCATCAGAGGTAACGGCTGCAAGATTTTTTAAATAGTTCGCATAATAATCTTTAGGGAGTTTGTAAAGCTCGATATTGATAGCAAAACGTGCTATTGTTGCAGGATCTTCCAAGGATATTGCGAAATTTCCTGTTAAGTAATTCTTAATTCCATCCAATTCATCCTGAGGAACTTTTTCTGTGCGTAAACGATTTAGCTCTGCCATTATTTCAGTAAGGGAACTATCGGTAACCGCATTGCGAACTTTAGCATAAGCACTGAATTCGCTTACCAATTCATCATTATTTAAAGATGAATAGGAACCATATGTATAACCATGTTTTTCGCGAAGGTTCACAAATAAACGGGAAGAAAAGCCTGCACCCAAAATGGTGTTCATCACTTTTGCTTTTATCGCATCTTCACTATTCAGTTTCAGATCAACAGGATACGTAACATTGATAACGGATTGAACAGCACCGGCTTTATTTACAACAGCAACGCGTGTTTTTTCGGGAGCAAGTGGCATTGGATAATTTGTTGAAACAACATCTGCTTTTTGCCATGCACCAAAATATTTTTCGATCAAAGGTTTTACTTCTGCCAAGGTAACATCACCAACAATGGCCATATAGGCAACATTGGGACGGAAATAAGCCTGATAATAAGCATTACATTTTTCAATACTGATCTTCGAAACACTTTCTTCTGTGGTTAATTCTCCGTAGGGATGATTTGCACCAAAATTCAAAACTGATTTTACATTTTCTGAAATAGCATCCGGATCATCTTTTTGTTGTGCTAGTCCGGATAATGTTTGCGTTTTTACTTTTTCCAATTCTTCTTGTTTGAAGTTAGGGTTCAGCAATACATCCGACATTAATTCCAGTAATTTTGTTTGTTGCTTTTTTAATGATGCAGCATACAAGCCTTTTGGATTAGCGGTTAGTGTGGCACCAATAAAATCGATGTCGTTATCCAACTGATCTTTAGTTCTGTTTTTTGTGCCACTGGTCATTAATTCACTGGTCATATTCGCAGTTCCTACTGCATCCTTTTCCAAAGAAGGTTTAATATCTAATGCGATGGAATAAGCTACTGTTGCTTGTTTGTGATTTTCTACCACAAATACTTTCAGTCCGTTTGGAAGGACAAAGGATTGAATATCTCCAAGTTTAATGCCTGGTGCTTCAGCTGCTTTAGGGCGAATACTTCTGTCGAGTTTTTTATCTCCCTTTTGCGCAAAGGTGCTTGTAAAGGCGAATAGTACTAATATTGAGAAGATTACTTTTTTATTCATTTTTGTTTTGTTTTTATGGGATTCATGAATGCTTTGCATTTCATGTGTAAATATTTTGTTGCCTAATTTTTCAATTTCAGATTCTTGATTATTCTTGCTTTGGTAAGTAATAAAGCACCACACGGTTTTCTTTGGTTAAATATTTTTGTGCCGCTTTTTGAATATCTTCACGCGTTACTTTCATAAAACGGTCGATCTCCGTATTGATCAGATTGGCGTCCTTATAATATACCGAATAATTCGCTAAATTTTCTGCGATACCCGCCATTTTTAAATTCCCGCTAATAAAATCATTTTCAGTTTGATTGCGTAACTTTTGAAATTCTTCCTCTGTTATCAATTCCGTTTTTACTTTTTCAAATTCCGCATTCATTGCAGCTTCCAGGTCTGTTGGAGAAACGCCCATGTTTGCGATTCCGAAAACCAAGGTTAATCCCGGATCTTCTGAAGGCACCGGGAAAGCTCCTGCAAAAACAGCTTTTTGTTGTTTGTCTACAATCGCTTTTTGCATGCGAGAACTTTTTCCTTGCGATAAGATAGTGGCAAGCATATTCATTGCATAATAATCAGGAGTACCTTGAGCAGGAGCGTGGTAGGCCATGATAACCCCAGGTAACTGAATGTTATCATAAACGGTGTCACGAACTTCAGCTGTTTTTACAGGCTCTACAACGGTAGGGCGGGGAATAGCTTTTGTTCCTTTTGGGATGGTGCTATAATATTTTTCAATCATCGCTTTAGTTTGTGCAACATTGATATCGCCAGCAATGGAAAGTGTCGCATTGTTTGGAACATAAAATGTTTTATAAAAATCGATGAACTCAGACATAGCTGCCTTGTTGATATATTCAGGAGAGCCTCCCGGAGTCCAGCGATATGGATGTACTGTGTATGCGTGTCCGAATGCCTCATTTAAAATAGAGCCATAAGGCGTATTTTCGTTACGTTGTTTCAATTCTTCTTTTACAACTTTGCGCTGTGTTTCCAAGCCGATTGAATCAATTTTCAGATGAAGCATGCGTTCCGATTCCATCCACAAACCAAGTTCCAATTGATTGCTTGGCAATATTTCGTAGTAGAAGGTACGGTCAAAAGAGGTGTTGGCATTCATTTGTCCGCCGGCATTTTGAACCAGCTTCATGTATTCGCCACGTTTGATATTGTCAGATCCTTCAAACATCAGGTGTTCGAAAAAGTGGGCAAATCCTGTACGCATCGGGTCCTCATTTTTAGAACCTACGTGGTATAAAACAGTGACAGCAACAATAGGAGTAGAGTGATCTTCATGTAAAATAACATGTAATCCGTTCGGCAATTCATATTGCGAATACTTCACTGTGTTTGATGGCGTTGTTTTGGAGGATTGAGCAGATAAATAACTGCTTCCCAAAAGCAAACCCGATACTATTATACTTTTCAACTTCATTAGATAATTGGATTTTAAAATTTTGATAAAAGTAAAACTATTTTTGATTCAATTTTACGCTGATTTATAAAAGGTAGTTAGATGTGATGAGTGGATTTTATGAGGATCAATAATCCAGATAGTCGTTATATCCGGAAGAAGTCTCAAAATCATTTATATTGGCTCTCTTCCTGTTTTCTATCCTCAGTTTTTGCATGAGTGTATCAATTTGCTTTTGGGACTGGATATCATTATCAAATGCAACATTTGTCTTTGTGAAAGCAGGGTAAAGATTCACCTGTTTTTCGTCCATAGGATGCAATGCTGAGCAATATAGTTTCCAAACCTTTTTCTCTTTCGGACGGATTTTGAAAACATACAGATTACCTTTTGTCTTGTCACATTCTGTTTGAATTTTAGAAAGAAGAACAACCGTATCTTTTTTAAAATTATCTTCTGATCCGAAAAGTTGTGAGATGACCAGATCTTTTTGTGTTCCAAATTGTTTGTCAAACAAATTCAATTTATTTTGCTCATCTAAAACCTGATACAGCGTCACTCTTGTGGACACGTTAGAAGCGTAGTTTTTTAATATGGTATCTGCTATCGGGAAATTGTTTTTTACGAGCGTACCATATACCATTACTTTAAATTTATCGCTATTTGTGCTCTTCAGTAACTTGTCAAAAAATAGTTTTACGTCTTTATCTTTATTAAAAGGGGCAAGAAGAGTGGCATATCCATATACCTTTTGCTGTCTGTAATTCAAGTCCTCATAAAGGCTTTTTGATTTGTTGGAGGAATATCTGTAGGGCTCTTTGTCTCTGTCCTTATCAGAAATATATTTTTTTAATTCATACATACCGTCAAGTAATATTCCGTCCAATTGTTTTTTATAGCTCTTAGGTTTTATTAAATCTTTCTCTTTTAACATTACCATTAACTTATATATGTAAACCTTGTATTCAGGGTACTTTGTGTATTTTAAAATTTCAGGGTATAATCCAACGCTAGTGGGCAAACTGTCGTCTAAAGTATTAAACACGCTTGAAATAGCTATGTCGCTGGAGGTAACAGGAAGATCTGCGTTCATTAATTTTAAAAATGTTTGACTTGCTTCATTTGATCTTAACCTTGCAACAGCTTTCAAAACAGCCAATTCTAGTTCAACAGAATCGGAAAAGCGCAAGTAGGTAGTCGCAAGAAATGGCAAGGTCTCTTTTGATTTAAGGCTTCTGAAACACGAGATAAGCTCCTTCTTATCGGAAGTGGAAAGTTTGTCAAACTCTTTGCTCTCAATAGTCTTGATAAGCGAAGGGATATTGCTTGCCAGCATATTCCCCTGTACATATTCTATTGCTGTTTTCGTTTGTTTGCTAACGGTTGTATCCGTTGAATAAAGTTTACTAAAAAAGTAGGTGTCCAGCTTGTTGGAGGTGACATCCAAACCAATGCAGGTATCTTTGGGAACAAATGAATCGAAAAAGGTTTTGGAATAGATGCTCATCCCGGAAACGGTATCAACAAAGGATTTTAGGGTATATAGACTGCCGCAGCGTTGAATGAATTTTACGCAGATACCTCTTGTGCTGTTTGTATCGGTGAGTAAAAGATCAACTTCTGAAAAGGGATCTTTTTTTGTTTTTACAATTCGGGAAGCATTCATACCGCTTTCTTCAGAGAGTCCTTTTATCCTTGATTTCCAGAACGCATCCATTGTTTCTTGTTGGAAGAACATGCTGAATTTACGAAATTCGACATAAACCTGTTCTCCTGTTTCAGGTGATGTATATACTATAGTTTCTCTTTTTGGAAGAAACATTTCATCCTTTTTACTTGTTTTATCTTTTTTATTATAGCGTGTAGATTCTAATTTACTTTTTTGAGTGACCAGGCTGTTATAATCATTCGATTTCGATTGAGTTGAAACATTGAAAAAAAGTGATGTGTCTGAGATGGTTGTGTAGGGGACAGTCGATTTTTTTTCAATTATTTTAAAGGAGTCAAAAAATTCTTTTGTTTTAATACTGTCGTTATTCGAGACCATTAAATAATAATCAGGGCCAGAAATTATCACTTGAGCCATTAATTTATTTTCAGGTTTATTCTCCTCCTTAGCCATTATCTCTAGGGCCGGATTACCGTTCTCCTTAGTGATCTTTTTAGACAATATCTTGTAATTTGCCTGTCTGCAAAATCTTTCGGAAAGCATATTTAATTCGAAGGTATCTTCTTCGATATAATCGTAATCATAAAGAGATGCCATCATTACCATCGAAAATTTACCATCAGTTGTGTTGTTTGCTGTCACTATCTCTTGCTGATAAGAGGTTTGTCCGTTGTTGGAGTATAATATTTTATTTAAAGGCATCGAAACAGAATAGCCGAGTGAAGATTTAAAATTAACAATGGTTGATGGTTTTTCATGAAAAGTAATGGAAGAAAAGAATGTTTCTGCTTCTGTTCCTTTGTTAACATATTCTTGGCTGCCGCTCATTTTGAAAACGAAAATTTCATTCGCTGAAATAAATAGCTGACATTTCTGAATGTCGCCTGTCCTAGTTTTATTTGTGACCTCTATTCCAGGATACCCTGCAGAATTTTTGATCTCTTTTTTTGTCAATAGTTTTCCCGGAATATTTTCGAAGATAAGACTGTCAATTTTTTTCAGAATATATTCGGGCTTCTCATTTGTGAGTGATCCATAATGGTTCATTCGCTGAATGCAGTAATAGCTGCCATTTCCCATATCGTTATTCAGATAATACTTATACGAACCTTTGTCGTATATTTCATATAACTTACCAGGAATAGAAACCGAGAATATGGAATCATTAGAATATTGCGTTTTTAACTGAACAGGGAATCTTGTTTCGTCAATGGTAGTTTTTGTTTTTGTATCGTATTTAGAAGATATTACCGGTCTTACAGTGTACCCCATTCTTCTCAAAAGCTCTAATACACCATCGTTACCAGGCAAATGAGAGGCTCCCACACCGGTAAATAACGGCATCCGTTTCATAATGGAATCCATCCGATGCGCCATTATTTTGTTGCGCTCGTTGATCATATATTTTATGAAAAGGGGTTCTGAGGATAATTTGTTCAGCGTGTCGAGTAGGTCAAGGTCACCTTTTCTGTATGCGTCTTCAAGGGTTTCGTTATACGATTTGTCATTAGTGAGCTGTTTCAACCGAAGTCGGCTTTGTTCATTTTCATCCTCTTTTGTTTTATCATCAGCTACCTGATCAGCGCCTTCAGCTTCGGCTCGATTCAAAAATTCTTCCGTAGTTCGGAAGTTTTCTAAACCAAATATTTTTTTATTTAATTTTTTCCCTGATTGGAAAATAAAAACATCAAGGTAATTATCCTCCTCATAATCGCTTTCGTATCTGTTATTACGATACAGTAAATTGTTGCTGATGCTTGGTGAAAATTGCAGCAACCCTTTTAGATCCTTTTCCTTCGGAATGTCTAAAGCAAAAGCGCCTTTATAAAAGCCGTAGTGGTTATATATATAATTGGTAGTATTCTTGAAGGTGTTGGCATCTTTCATTTTCATTATATCATCCATCCAAACATCCATATTTAATTCCAGCGCTACAGCCTCACAACTTTTTATCGCAACAAAAAAAGAATCGGTTAAATTAAAGGCAAGTTTATTGCTCACGTGCATTGTTCCGTATAGGTAGGAAGGTTTCTTCATTCCGTTACCGGATATTTCCCATAACAGACTTTGGTATTTTTTTGGTAAACCTGATTGGGCCGCCAGTTTATTAGATGTTAAAATGATTGATGCAAAAAGGATCAATAAAATAAAAACGGTTTCGGGTTTCTTTGGCATAATGCAGGATCTTAGAAGAGGTCGATGAACAAGGTTACTAAATTAAAAATTTAAAAATGAAAACGCGAGTATTCCTTCGCAAAACTATAATATTCGTTTCATTTCCTCTTTTTTGGACCTCTCATTGCTTCTGCAGTCAGCGGATTTTCAGGCCAGTGGTGTTTAGGATAACGTGAAAGAAGATCTTTTCGTACTTCGAAATAAGTTTTATTCCAAAAGCTTTTCAAGTCCTGTGTTATTTGAACCGGTTTGTAACCGGGAGAAAGCAAATGTAAAAGGATCTTATTTTTCCCTTCATTTACAGTTGGTGTTTCAAATAATCCGAATACTTCCTGTAAGCGGACAGCCATTTCTACTTTACTTCCATCTTTAAAATAGTTGAGTTTTATCATCGAACCTGTTGGCACTTCCATTCTTGCGGGAGCAAGTACCTCAAGTCTTTGCGACAATTCCCAAGGTAAAATGGAATGTAAAATTTGATTGAAGTCCAGTTTTTGTAATTCGCTGAGTTTGTTAATTTTTATCAGATAAGGTGATAACCATTCCTCTATAGTTTCTAATAAATGTTCGTTGGATAGGTCGGGCCATTTTTCATTCGGCCTCCATGCACGTAAGCTAGAAACACGCGCTTGCAGATCTTCCAGCGATTCATTCCAGTTCAGTAATTTCAAGCCGTTTTCTTTGATCAGATCACACATAACTTGTATCCGCAGCGCATCATCAATTTTATCCATGGGTTTTGTTTCAAGGATAAGATTCCCAAATCTTTTTTCGATAGCGCCAATGACCACTCCCCGTTGTTTGTCCCAGCTGACTGTTTGCCGCACCTCCGATAATTCCATCAGGTCATTTGCATCAAATGCAGCAGCCAGAAATATTTTCCCTTCATTGATCCCTGCGTCCAGGTGCGCAATGGCTAACCATTCTTCCTGCACCAAGGCATCTGTTTCATTCATCTTAACGATTCTCCCATTTGCCAAACGATAACGCGATCCGTTTTTGTCTGTGCGTTTTGCGATACGTTCCGGATAAGCCGTTGCAACTAATTTCCCGGTGTGGAATACATTGGGTGGTGTATTATCAATTTCTATATTTAATAATTTTCTCCATGACTGTGCTAGACGTTCTATTCTGTCAAGCACTCTACTGTCAGCATTGACCCGTTCACCCCTTCTGTATTTTCGTAGCAGTTCGATTCGTAGGGAAAGGTCAGCACCACTTTCTTTGGGAAGCGGATCGCGTTCTTCAAGGATGGCAGCAAGGTCACATGCCAGTGCTTTGAAGTTTTCCTTTGGTTTATTTTTTTGAAACGTTACTGCTTCGATAAGCATATGCGCTAAACGCGGATGTGTTGGCATCTGCAACATTTCTTTTCCTCTCGCAGTAATTTTGTTGTTTTGAACAGCTCCTAATTGACTGAGTAATTCTTTTGCCTGAGAAACTGCAGCTGCCGGAGGTGGGCTCAACCAAAGTAATTCGGAGATATTTTGAATACCCCACTGACTGAGTTCTAACATTAGCGGAGCAAGATCTGCTTCTAATATTTCGGGTTTACGGTTTGGTATCAAATGGATCTGCGAACCTTCGCTCCATAACCTCATGCATGTTCCGGGGCCTAATCTGCCTGCTCGTCCGGCACGTTGATCGGCCGCATCTTTGGTAACTTTTATTGTTTCCAAACGCGTTAATCCTGTTTGGATATCAAAACGTGGTGAACGTGCGTAACCACTGTCGATAACTATTGTGATGCCTTCTATTGTCAATGAAGTTTCTGCGATGGAAGTGGCTAAGACTACTTTTCGTTTTCCTTTCGCATCCGGTAAAATTGCTTCTTGTTGTTTTTGTTGCGACAGATCTCCATACAATGGTTGAACACTTATTCCGGAAATATCCTCCTCTAATATTTGTTGTGTTCTTAAGATTTCTCCTGCACCGGGAAGGAAAGCAAGGATGTCTCCTTTATTTTCACGTAATGCTTTTTTAATTGCATTTGCCATACGTAAATGCAAATATATTTTTTCATCAGTATTCAAATATTGAATGCTTACCGGATATTGACGCCCTTCGGAAGTAATAATAGGTGCATTATTTAGTAGAGAAGATAATTTTACGCCATCCAATGTTGCAGACATGATCAGGATTCGCAGATCGGTTCTTAATATTTGCTGCACTTGACAACACAATGCCAAAGCCAGATCAGCATTTAAACTGCGTTCATGAAATTCATCAAAAATAACAAGTCCGACATTGTCGAGTGCATTATCATTTTGAAGCATTCGTGTGAGGATACCTTCTGTAACGACTTCTATTCTGGTTTTTTTGGAAACTTTATTTTCAAACCGAATCCTGTATCCAATTGTTTCTCCAATTTCTTCTCCCATTAGAGAGGCCATTCTAGTTGCAACAGCTCTGGTTGCAAGTCTTCTGGGCTCTAGCATGATTATTTTTTTTCCGTCCAACCACTTTTCATTCAATAGTTTTATGGGGAGAACAGTTGATTTTCCTGCACCAGGTGGTGCTTGTAATATTACAACAGGTTCTTTCTCAAGCGTTGCTTTCAGATCAGGAATTATTTCGTTTATGGGAAGATCGTTGCCGGACATTAAAAACAAAAGTATCGATTAAAAGGAATAAAAAAAACCGTTCTGAGATTTCGGAACGGTTCTGTTGAATGCAAAGTTATTTTATAAAAAATATTTTTCTTTTAAAAATTCAGAATAATCACCAAGGTTTGCCATCACTTGAAGTTCTTGATAGCGTTTGTGAAAGGAAGCGTCATCAATTTGAGCGTTCAGTACATCCAAACGGAAACGGTCGAAATTGACCAATGCTTGTTTTTCTTTCAATGTCAATGGCTCTCCATTAAATTCTTTATCACGCAGATCATTGATACTCGGGATTCCACCGATATCAGCTTTAGCAAAGTATTTGTTTAATAAATGGGTGCGATTTTCCATAATAAATTATCTCTGTAAAATTACGGGAATTATCTAATTTAGGTTTCGTTTTTCAGAATAATTTATAAACAAATATCTGTTAATAGGAGGATGCGTGGTGTCTATTTTTTAACTGATATTTATTGTTCTAAAAATGAATAATTATTTCAACTGATACCAAAAGTGCAATTTTGGGTTTCTTGATAAAATTATCTTTATTATAAAAAGGATAGTTTTAACTTTCTGTTATTGTTTATCAGCCTTGCTGGGAGCTTTTGTTCTTGTTGGAAAATAATTTTTGTTTTTATATTTTCCGGAAATAAAAAGCACTTTGATTGTGATTTCAACCGTACTGATACCTTCAAAAAATAGTATCTTTGAAAAAAATAACCCAGTTAGTTTATTAAATTATGAGTAAAGTTTTTGTGACCGGACCTGACGGAGTATTAGGAAGCAATATTGTTAGAGAATTACTTTCCAGAAATTATGAAGTTAAAGTTTTGGTGTTTCATGCACACGTCCCTGTTACATTAAAAGGTTTGCCTATTGAAATTGCGCATGGAGACATTTCCAATAAAGAACAATTAGTAGAACTTTCTAAAGACTGTGATTATTTTATTAATGTTGCCGCCATCACAGATATGTGGCCTTCACGAGGTGAAATATATTTTAAGATCAATGTGAAAGGTACAGAGAACGCAATCGAGGCGACTCTTCAAAATAAAATGAAACGTTTGGTTCATGTTGGAAGTGCAAGTTCTTTTGGTTATGGAACAATGGCTGAACCGGGAAATGAAACTACTCCATATAGATCAGCAAAATACAAGGTCGATTATATTGAAAGTAAAAAATTAGGGCAAGAAAAAGTAATTGCAGCAGTAAAAGAAAAAGGGTTGAATGCGGTTGTTGTTTGTCCCACATTTATGATCGGGCCATACGACTCAAAACCCAGCTCCGGAGCGTTGATCATCGCTATTGCACAAGGGAAGCTTCCCGGATTTACTTCCGGAGGAAAAAATTGGGTGTATGTAAAAGATGTTTCTACGGGAGTTTGTAATGCACTAACTATGGGAAGAGTCGGCGAAGCATATATTTTAGGTGGTGAGAATATTACCTATGTGAATGCAGTAAAACGAATTGCTGCAGCTCTTGGACAAAAAAAGATTCCAAAATTTGTTGCGCCTGATTTCATTTTGAAGTTTATCGGAATTTTAGGAACACTTTCTGGAAGCATAACAGGTAAAGCACCTAAGCTGACATTTAATATTGCAAGGATCGCTTGTGACGGACATTATTTTTCTCCGAAAAAAGCGATCGAAGAATTGAATTTGCCGCAGACGCCAATTGAAGTTGGTGCGAAAGAAGCGCAAGAATGGTTTATAGAAAATAAATATTTATAGATCAGTTCGAATTTTTTACGATCATGACACTTCCTTTCCAGTCGGGAAGCTCAATCAAACTTTCGGGGATAGTGGGCAAAAATTCATCCAATGCTTTTTTTATTCCTTCCCAAGTATGATTGTAATCGTGAATAATGATCACTCCTCCTTTTGAAAGTTTAGGGTAGAAAAATTTTAAACCCTCGATCGTCGGTAAATAAAGGTCGGCATCTAAATGAACGAAGGAAAATAAGGTGTCGTCTAAACCAATAGCTGTTTTTGGAAAATAACCGGGATAAAAAACAACCTGACTTCCGCCATCTATTTCTTTTTTTACCGTTTCTAAATCAGTATCCGAAAATTCTTTAGTAGTATATTTTCCACCTTTTATTTTTTCATGTTGCAAATCCAGAGCATCAAATCCTTCGAATGTATCAAATAGATGGAGTTTGCGGGCAGGATCCATTCCATGAATAATTTTTGCCGTTTCTCCCTTATGAACTCCCAGCTCGGCAAAATCTCCTATTATGTTTTCTTTTTTCAGTCGTTCAATTTGAAACCAAAAGCAATAAAATCGGATCTTATCAAAATAGTTCCGCTCCAATAATTTTAATTTTTCGGAAACAAGATTATTTTTTACTGCATTCTCCCATCTGAATGGCTTGTCTAACTTGAAGGACCAGAATGTTTCCAAATATCTGAATGCGAAAAATAATAACATCAATACAAGTACACCGGAAACAATATTGAAAACTAAATTCATAACAATGAAAATATTTTTAAAAATATCCCTGTGAAAGTAAGATTATTTATGGATGATCTGGACATAACCGGGAAAGGATTTTCCACTTTCTACTGCAAGAACATAATAATAGGTGCCGTCTGTAACGTTTGCAGCACTCCAATCATTTGTATAATTTTCTTTTTGATAAACTATTTTTCCCCAGCGGTCGTAAACTTTTAAATTATTTGTGCCGAAAAATTCTAAGTATTTAAAATAAAGAAAGTCATTCAAATTATCTCCGTTCGGAGTGATTACATTTGGAAGAACCAGTTCTGCGGGAATCACATTTATGTCGTGGCAGATCGTGTCTAAACATCCATCAGAAGTTTGGATATCTAGACAAACATGGTATGTTCCGGGAATCGTATATATGTGTGAAGGGTTTTGATTTGTATCAAAAGTTCCATCTCCAAAATTCCAAAACCAAGAATTAGCACTTCCTCCAACTGCGGAAGTATTATCTGTAAATCCTAAAGGATTATTTATGATCACAGGTTGTGGAGCTACAGTAAAATTTGCTACCGGCAAAGGATCTGTATTCACTGTTACAGTTATCGTATCGGAATTACAAGTATTGTTCACTGCCGAAACCTGATAAGTAGTTGAGGTTACAGTTGAGTTTGTATTCACTACCGTTTGACTGATACTTGTTCCTGTTCCGCTTGTTCCATTTCCATTCCAGCTAACCACACTTGTTCCTAGGCAAGGAGTAAGGGTAATGGTAAACGGATCACCGGAACAATTTGTTAATGGATTAGGTGATGCGGTAACTTCGGGTGTTTCTTTTATGTGTATAATTTTTGAAACAGCACCCGTGAGAATATTACCACACGCATCCGTAACTGTTGCCGGTGGAACAGACAGAACGGAAATTGTATCGCAGGTCCAAGGACAAGTAGGAATTGTAAGATTCAATGTTTTTATTACGCTTGCTGTAGAACAGCCTGCAGGCGCCCCAACTATTACGCTTCCTGTCATCCAGGGGTGCGTTATGGTGAATGGAGGAACGCCATATTTGATATATACCACTCCGTTTATGTTGCACACATTAGAGCAAATGGTACTTGGAGTAACATTCCAAAGCGGTCCATAACCTTCTACAGTATGACCTTCTACATAAGCACTGAACGGGTATCCACCAAAAGGGTCGTGATAGATATAAGTAGTGTTGCATCCTGTTCCCGGTGCAGTGCGCTGTACATGCATCGATAAATAAAATGTTTGTGCGGTACAGGATTGTGGCTTGCAGCACAATAAAGGACTTTTCAGATCGTATGCGGTAAGATATGCTGTTCCCGCTGTGATACCAGCTGTTCCGGTAGTCGTAAATGAAGTGGAGGTGTTACAACTTGTACTGAAGAACATGGCGCCATCATTCATAATTGCCGTGGTAAAAGGATTTGCATAAAAACTTCCACTTACAAATAGCGCTGTGACAGTAACTTTTGCTGGAATAGTTACCAAAATACTATCAGCTCCACTTGCCGGAGCAATACAGGAAGGTATGAATCCTCCCGTCCAGGTACTTGTAGGGCCGGTCACTAAAGGGTCGATTGTAATCGGATAGATTCTTACGGGATCATTCATCCATGAAGCAGGAACAATAATTTTTATTTTTTGTTTTCCGTTTTCGGTTTCTAGTTTATATGCCGCTGTGATATAATTTTTATTTGCATCATAACAAAGTGCGCCCCGGATTGTTCCCAATTCTTTTCCGTTTTCAGAATTAATTGTGAGAGCACCTAGCCAACCTCTGGCATCCTGTTGCCCGTAGTTTGGATCGGGAATAACTTTGGCATTTTGAGGCATCCCAATTTCTTCCTCAATGATCAAATCGGATGAAGAGGTTGAAAGCGGATGGTTTATGACATAATTATATTTTAGACTGTTGAAACGAAACTCGAATGTTTTATCTACTCCTGGTATAATATTTTGCATGATAGCATTTTCTCCATCAAGTTTAATTTCTGAAATGTAAGTTGTATTTCCATTTATTTTACTGTTGCCCGAATAAGAGATAGTAGAACCATCTCCAGTATTTATTTCTATAGTACCGTTATTCAAAACGGATACATTGTTTGGCTGATCTGGTGCAGTTAATCCTTTTGAAGAAAAAGTTGGAACGGGATTAATTGGAACGAGAATACCTTTCCCATTGTAATAATTTACGGGAGCTTTGCTGTAATAAATTATTGTTCTTCCATCTGGAGTTAAAAAAGAACTTGAAAATATTTTTCGTTCTTGTTCTAACTCTTTCCATTGAGATCGGTCTTCAAGAAAATTTCTTTCTCCTTGAGGATTCAGGTTAGTAGAAAAAGGAGACGGTTTATTCTGAGAGAATAAATAAATCGTATTAAAACATAGAAGCACCAGCAAAATCTGTGCTTTAAAATAGTTTTTTGATAATAACATTCTGGAGTAATTGACTAAAACAAATATAGTAAAATTTGCGAAAAAAACAATGATCTATAACATATTCCAAAATGAATTAGTTGTCCTTATAATTTCCAAAACGAATAACGAAACCGATATAGGGAATACCGATATACCAGCCTTTTTCAAACAATCCGGGAGTGTTAACAAATCCTGCATCCAAGGTAGATCGTTCTCCCATGTATCGAAATGCGTATGAGAAGATTGTTTCGTAATGGCTGTCTTCACTTATTCCTCTATTGAAAGGATCTCCCTTCACATTTACTATCCAGTTTTCTGTTACAAGTGCATATTTTTTACCCAAGCGAGTCATTCCATTTGCCACAAATAAAGGCTTTTCCTGCCATTTAACATCTCCACCACTATTCACAAAACCATACCCGGCTCCGATTGTAATATTGTTATCGTAATCACCAATTGTTACGACTCCGAAACCTAAGCCCAATCCAAAATTATCTCCATTAATGGGGAAGAATCCATTTCCTAATACACATCCTGCTGCAACATGCGTATATTTTCCAAGGTCAAATCCAACTTTAGTATTTAAATAAGCACCAAGTGGCCCAACCAATCCTCCTCCAATAGAAATGTGGTTATTCAATCCAAAATTAACAGCATTACATGCGCCATAAATATTTTGATAATATCCTTCTCCTTTTTTTAATGGAATACCAGAGGGAGCAAAAAGGTAACGTGTACAATTCGGATTTTTAAACCATATTTTACCTGCTTCTGTAATCGTTGCAGCGTCTAACTCACGAACTGATTTTATTTTTGATTCCGGTAAATTGACAATCCCCAATCCTTTCGTTTCAATAGCAGTATAAGCATCCGTTTTATTAATTATTTTTCCTGTAAGTATTGAGCCGTCTGTAAGTGTAAAAACTTGAATTTTATCTCCGAATTCGAATGAAAGATTTTTTATGTTTTTTCTGCTGATTGTTTTTTCTCCAATATTATTGTCCTTAAAAATAACTTCTTCCGGTTTTTCAGAAATTACTTTACCTCTTAACTGTGTTCCATCCGTCATGGTAAGTATATAATGAGGTGTAGGATCTGCTGGTAAAGAACTGTTTTCGGTTGAAGCAGTTGTTTCATTTTTCATCTCTTCTACTTTACCATTGCTAAACTTTATTTTTGTGATAGCGGTTTTCGTAATTGAATAGACGGGACCATCTATATTGTCAAAGCGTTTGTATTTGATTTCCGATGAAGATATTTCCGTGATTTTCGCAAGAATAACCTCTTGATTTTGTTTGACAATGGTATCCTGTCCTCTTGAAATTTTGCCCATCGATAGAAAAGCGAATGTAACAATGAAGAAGAGTTTCGTTTTCATGGTAATTATTTTGGATGCGTTACTTAATTTCAAAACAAACACTTTTATCAAAGATAGAAAAACTGGAGTATAATTCAGCAGAATCTTTTTAGTTGTAGTAAATGTCAATTGAGGTGTGAAAAACAAATGTAAATTAAATATTTTGTAAGTTTTGAAATGGTTAAGTTGATCTAAAACAAAAAAGCCTCTCAGTTTTCTGAAAGACTTTTTTTAATTAGTGGAGAATACCGGATTCGAACCGGTCGCCTCTTCACTGCCAGCGAAGCGCTCTAGCCAAATGAGCTAATCCCCCAATTTTTTGTGAAAGTACCAATTAAATCTTTATGTCAAAAAAGAAACTTTTTGTAAGTGGTATAGTTGCCTTATAGCTTGTCTTTCAGCATTTTGGTATTCTGATTTTAGAACTGTATATTTGCACTCTTTTTTATTAAATGATAAAATGGCTGCAGACAGAATAAATTCAAGTAAAGCACCCGAACCTGTCGGTGCTTATCCACATGCCCGTAAAGTAGGGGATTTATTATTCCTTTCCGGAGTTGGACCGCGTGAACGTGGATCCAAAAAAATTCCCGGAGTTGAACTGGATGAAAAAGGGAATATTATTTCTTATGATATCGAAACGCAATGTAAATGTGTATTTCAAAATATCAAATATATTCTGGAAGATGCGGGTAGCAGTTGGGATAAAATTATTGATGTTCAGGTTTTTTTAACGAACATGAAAGACGATTTTGAAATTTATAATCGTTTGTATGCCGAATGGTTTAAAGACAATCAACCTTGCAGAACAACCATTGAGATCAACTGTTTACCAACACCAATTGCAATTGAATTGAAAGTGATTGCTACTATATAGTTACAATTCGGTGCAATTCCCCTCTTGAGAGGGGCAGGGGTGTGTTCCAAATTTTGAATTAAAATATTATGAGCAAAAATTATAAAATATATACCGGTCTCGATCTTTCACAAACAGCTAAAGATGTTCAAAAGACTTGGAACGAAAACAACACTTTTGAAAAATCCATCACATCCCGTGAAGGAAAAACGCCTTTTGTTTTTTATGAAGGGCCGCCAAGTGCGAATGGATTGCCTGGTATTCACCACGTGATGGCGCGTTCGATAAAAGATATATTTTGCAGATATAAAACACAAAAAGGATTTCAGGTAAAACGTAAAGCAGGTTGGGATACTCATGGATTACCAATCGAATTGAGTGTGGAAAAGGCTTTGGGTATTACAAAAGAAGACATCGGTAAAAAAATTACTGTTGAAGAATACAACATTGCTTGTCGCAAAGATGTAATGAAATACACAGATGTGTGGGCTGATGTGACAGCAAAAATGGGCTATTGGGTGGATATGGAACATCCATACATCACCTATGATAATCGGTATATTGAATCAGTTTGGTGGTTGCTGAACAATTTGTACACAAAAGGTTCCATCTATAAAGGCTTTACTATTCAGCCATATTCTCCTGCTGCAGGAACTGGTTTGTCTACTCATGAATTAAATCAGCCGGGATGTTACAGAGATGTGAAAGATAGAACGGCTGTTGCTATGTTTAAGGCAGTTCAAAGTTCAATGTTGGAAAATTTAAAATTGGAGGGCGATGTTTATTTTCTTGCCTGGACAACTACTCCATGGACGCTTCCATCGAATACCGCTTTAGCAGTTGGAAAAAATATTGATTATGTCTTAGTTAAAACATACAGTCCTTTTTCTCATTCCTTGATTCATGTAATTCTTGCAAAGGAACTTGTTGGAAAACATTTTCCAGATAAAAATAAAGAGTTGATTTTTGGAGATTACAAAGCCGGTGATAAAGCAATTCCGTTTCATATCCTTACTGAATATAAAGGTTCAGAATTGGCAGGTATCCACTACGAACAACTCTTACCATTCGCGCAACCGACAGATGGAGACGCATTTCGAGTGATCGTTGGTGATTTTGTTACTACCGAAGATGGAACAGGTATCGTGCATATTGCTCCTAGTTTTGGTGCGGATGACTTCAGAGTTGCGAAACAAAATAAGATTGGTTCCTTAACGCTCGTTGATAAACGCGGGAAATTTTTACCGGAGATAAAAGACGGTGTTTTCTTGTATGGCGATGAATATGT
>JAPLDC010000379.1 GCA_026391935.1 Bacteroidota bacterium
CTTTCAATAAAATGTCATTAGCAACAGAAGCCTTTTCTAAAATTGCAGATGAAATTTCCAACGGTAACTATACTGCTATTATTAATCCAAGAAGTGATGATGATAAACTTGCCTATGCACTAGAAAATATGAAAGTGAATCTAGGTAAATTAGCCAAGGACAACGAGATCAGAAATTGGCTTTTAACCGGTACCAACGTGGTGAATGAAAAGTTAAGAGGGGATAAAGATGTGCGCATTCTTGCCGCTGACACAGTACTTCAGTTGAGCACCTATTTAAATGCCAATATTGGCGCTATCTATATAAACGAAAATAACAAGCTCGTTTTAACGGGAACCTACGCTTTCGATAATCGTAAGAATAATGCCAACACTTTTGATTTTGGTGAAGGATTGGTTGGTCAAGCTGCTGTTGAGAAAAATCCAATTATTTTTAATGAAATTCCATCAGATTATATTCGTATCAATTCGGGCTTGGGTAATAGTGTTCCGAAAAGCATTCTTGTATTTCCTTTTGTAAATGAAGGAGAAGTAAAAGGAGTTATCGAACTAGGTGCTGTGGATGAATTTACAGAATTGGACATGCAGTTATTGAATTTGGTTGGGCTTAATATTGCCATTGCTATTCATGCATCACAAGCGCGTTCAATCATGAAAGATCTGTTGGAAGAAACACAACGCCAGGCTGAAGAGATGGAAGTGCAGCAGGAAGAATTAAAACAAACCAATGAAGAGCTGGAAACAAAAACAGGAATGTTGGAAAAATCGGAAGCGGAGTTAAAGGTTCAGCAGGAAGAATTGCAACAAACTAATGAGGAGCTGGAAGAAAAAGCTAATTTGTTGGAGGAACAGAAAGAACGATTGGAAAATGCGAAGGTTGATATTGAGAATAAAGCTCGTGAAGTAGAAATTACAAGCAAATACAAGTCAGAATTTTTGGCAAACATGTCCCACGAATTGCGCACACCGCTTAACAGCATTCTCATTCTTGCAAAATTGCTTTCAGAAAATAAATCGAAAAATCTTGGAGAAAAAGAAGTTGATTTTTCGAAAAATATTTATAAATCAAGTGTTGATTTGCTTAATCTCATAAATGAGATTCTCGATCTTTCAAAAGTAGAATCAGGGAAAATGGAATTGGATATTGAACCAACACCATTAAAAGATATTAGCGATAGTCTGACTGCCATGTTTACGGAGGTTGCAACAAACAAATCGATTGAGTTTAGTTGTGAGATCAGTAATACTCTTCTTGAAAAATCTATACAGACCGATGGGCAGAGGCTGGAGCAAGTTTTACGAAATCTTTTATCGAATGCCTTTAAATTCACAGGTAAAGGAGGAAAAGTAGCATTAAAAATTGAAAAGGCTGCTGCAAATGTTCGCTTTAGGAACAGTAATCTAAAAAATAATTCGGAAGTTCTTTCTTTTTCGGTATCAGATAATGGAATCGGAATTCCACAAGAAAAATTCGGAATTATCTTTGAAGCATTTCAACAGGTAGATGGTTCAACAAAAAGGAAATATGGTGGAACCGGCTTAGGTCTTTCCATAAGCCGTGAACTTGCAAGCGCACTTGGAGGTGAAATTCAATTACACAGTGAAGAAGGTAAAGGTACCACATTTACTTTTTTCATTCCCTTCGAATTTGATGGCTCATCCATTGTTAATATGGAGGGAAAGCTTGAAGTTAAGGACAAACAAAAAACAGTTTCAGTTTCAAAGAATGAAAATGAAAATGTTGCAGAGACGAAGTTAAATGCTAACGATGATCGGAATAAAATTGATGAAAATGACCGATCGGTATTGATCATAGAAGACGATGAAGAATTCGCAGCTTTACTTTTAGATTTTGTGAGAGAGCGAGGATATAAAGGAATTGTTGCGCATCAAGGAAATACGGGCTTGAGTTATGCAAGGTATTATAAGCCGGATGCTATTATTCTTGACATGAAATTACCTGTCATGAACGGAGATGAAGTTTTGAAGCACTTGAAAAATGATCCAAATGTTCGACACATACCTGTTCAAATCATTTCCGGTTATGACAAAAGAAAAGAAGGGATAGAACTTGGTGCATTTGATTTTAATCGCAAACCAATTAGTGTTGAAGATCTTGGTAATACCTTTTCAAAAATTGAACATTTCCTCGACAAAAAGCTTAAAAATCTCTTAGTTGTAGAGGATAACGAAATGCAGAACAGTGCCATTAAAGAACTTATTGGTGGTGGAGATGTGAAAAGCTTTTCAGCATTTTCCGGACAACAGGCTTATGAAATGTTAGTTACTGGTAATTTTGATTGTATGATCGTGGATTTGGGATTACCTGATATGACTGGATTTGAATTGATGGAGAAAATAAAGAAAAATGAAAAATTAAATAAAATTCCAATTGTAGTATACACAGGCAAAGAACTTTCCAAAGATGAATCGACCCGATTAAATAAACTCGCCAGCACTGTTGTCCTTAAAACAGCAAATTCAGAAGAACGTTTATTGGATGAAACCGTTTTATTTCTTCATAGAGTAGAATCGCAATTGCCGAAAGAAAAGCAAAAAATTATCCGTGACCTTCATAAATCGGAAGAAGTTCTTAAAAATAAAGTAATTCTGGTTGTTGATGATGATGTCAGAAATATTTATTCACTAACCAATGCATTAGAAGAAGAGGGCATGAAGTGCCTTACAGCTGAAAATGGAAAAGCTGCAATCGATGTTCTTAAAAATCATCCTGAAATTAAAATTGTATTGATGGATGTGATGATGCCCGAAATGGATGGATATGAAGCAACGAAAGAGATCAGATCTATAGCGAAATTTAATAAACTTCCAATCATTGCTTTAACCGCTAAAGCGATGAAGGGTGATCGTGAA
>JAPLDC010000030.1 GCA_026391935.1 Bacteroidota bacterium
ATATGAAGTAAGAGATTCAACCGGAGTGACAGCAACACCGAGCTTTTCAATGAATTCTTGTGTTCCTCCTGTACTGAATATCTTTACTCCTAAGGAATTTAGTTGGTGAATTACTGGTTCTAAATTATCTTTATAATAGACTGAAATTAGTGCATTTTTAATCTTTTTCGTCAGGCTCATAATTTGTGTCGGGTTTCTCCTACAAAAGTATTAATTTTTATGCCTTCTTCGGACTATTCTGAACATTGTTGATAAATGTTTATTTTGTTAATAAAAGCCAATTTCAACGCTTTTTGACTTATGAATAATTCAACTTATTTTAAGAAAATAATTTTGGTACATTTGTAACATTCTTAATCATTTTTTTTGATGATCATTTTAGGTTTATTAGGAGAGAGTATTTCATTTGCCATTAATTCTTTAGTGGTAAATAAATTACGTACATTTCTCTCGCTATTAGGCATTACTATTGGTATTTTCGCCATTATTATAGTATTTACCGTTGTTGATTCTTTGGAACAAAATCTTAGGAAAAGTGTTCAGAGTTTGGGTGATGATGTTGTTTTTATTCAAAAATGGCCATGGACCTTTGGTCCTAATTATCCTTGGTGGAAGTACATGAATAGGCCTGTTCCCGAATATCCGGAACTAAATCAAATCCTTTCAAAATGCGATGGTGCTCAATCCGCAGCGTTTATGATAAGTACACGGATTACTGTAAAATACAAAAGTAGTAGTATTGAAAATGTAACGATCAATTGTGCCTCCCATCAATATGACCAAGTAAAGAATTTTGAAATTGCAGAAGGACGCTATTTTACTGAGATTGAATCTTCCTCAGGAAGACCTGTCGCTGTGATTGGCGATGTCCTTGCGAAAGCTCTTTTCCCCAACCAAAATCCGATTGGAGAAATGGTGAAATTAAATGGAGCCAAAGTGACGGTAATAGGTGTTTTTAAGAAAGAAGGTGAAAGTATTTTAGGTGGAAGTGTAGATACAGAAGTGTTGGTCCCTGTTAATTATGCTAAAAGCTTGATAGATATTAGAGATGAGGACCTTGATCCTCAAATTTTGGTTCGTGCAAAACCGGGTATAAGCAACGATGATCTGATTGATGAACTTACCGGATTGATGAGGTCAATACGGAAATTACATCCCTTGACGGAGGATAATTTTGCTCTCAATCAAACAAGTTTAATATCAACACAATTTGATAGTTTGTTCGGTGTCGTTGGAATTGTAGGATGGGTAATAGGTGGTTTTTCTATACTTGTCGGAGGTTTTGGAATTGCAAACATCATGTTTGTTTCTGTAAAAGAAAGAACAAATATCATTGGTATCCAAAAGTCGCTGGGTGCAAAAAATTACTTTATTCTTTCTCAGTTTTTATTTGAAGCGGTGTTTTTATCATTACTTGGAGGTATGGTCGGACTCTTGATTGTCTACCTTCTTACCTTGGTAGCAGGTGATTCTATTGGAATGGAAATAACGCTGAGCAGATCAAATGTTATTTTAGGATTCACTATTTCCATATTGATTGGAGTGGTTTCAGGTTTTGTTCCTGCATATGGTGCATCACAACTTGATCCTGTAGAGGCGATCAGATCGAATTAGATATAGTGGTATGATTAAATTTAAGCTCGAATTAAACACCGATTTGTAATTCGGTAAATACGTAAAGAATAGATATGCAAGCATCCATAAAACGACCAGCCCTTATTAAGATCATTTGTATTATGGGTTTTATTTGGATCGTATTTAGTTTTCCATCTGTATTTTCTCCTGCGATAAAAAAAATGGGCGACTGGTATCCTGCCTTATTTGGTTTGATCGTTGCGGCAAGTTTTATTTCATACATTGGTGTCTGGCACATGAAACGGTGGGGTGTCCATCTTTTTATAATTATCTTTTTTTTAAAAGAAACACTTCTTGTTTTGGTGAATGATGTAAATTACATAGGCATTGCACTTTCATTTTTTTTCCTCTTTACTATGTTGCGCTTTTATAAAAGGATGGATTTGAATTTATAGACAGAAAACGGAATTTGTCGAAAAATTGAAAATTTGCCGTTTATTTTGATTAGATTTGAGTTTAAATTTTAAATAAGATGAAACAAAAAATTAAATTTATTAATAAGGAAAACACTCACTTTTATAATACACTAAAAGCTCGCGTTGATCAATATTTCATTGATAATCATATTTCTCAGAATGCAAATTTGACTATGGTTTTTAAGACAATCGTAATGCTTTCTCTTTACTTCGTTCCCTATACAATATACTTCACCATACATTTACTAATATTCATGGATATGACAGGGATATCGACAGTAAAGTGATCATGCGTTTTTCACCTTCCGGTAAATATAAAGGCATTCAACGCTTTCAGGTTTTTTATGTATTTATTTTTTATGCTGTGATGTCTTTGTATTGGACAACTGCCAAGGATTTTGTACAATACTTTGAATTTAATAAAGGTGGGCAGCACCGTGATAGTGGTTTTCGAAAATTCATTACACTCATGGGGCTTATTATTTGGAAAGCAATTTACTTCACGTATATGTTTGCTTTGCCGATGATCTTTGTTCACCTATCATTTTTGCAGGTCTTAGTGGGCTTTTTGACTTTACATGCGATTTCAGGATTGATTTTAAGCATTGTGTTTCAGTTGGCGCACGTTGTTGAAGGAACCAAATTCCCCGTTCCCGATGAAAAAGGAAACATTGAGAATGAATGGGCTATTCACCAAATGCAAACCACAGCGGATTTCTGCAGAGGTAATTGGCTAATCACTTATTATGTTGGAGGATTGAACTATCAGATCGAGCATCATTTGTTCCCGCGTATTTGTCACGTTCATTATCCTGAAATTTCGAAAATTGTAGCGCAAACAGCAAAAGAATTTGGTTTACCCTATATTTATAATGAATCGTTGTGGAAAGCATTTAAATCACACATGAGTATTATTTCGAAATTGGGTAAAAATGATCTTTCGTTTATTGCAATTGCTAATAATGTGGGATAATTTTATTCAAATAATACCCGAAGCTCTGCTTCGAGGTAAAAAAAACATAGCCACAGATTCACAGATTTTTATTTTAAAAATGAATTTATCGGATTATTACAAAAAACATTTATATTCATTTTAATCTAAAAACTCCTCTAAGCTTTGCTGCCTGGTGTCTTTTTTGCCATAGATCTTCAGATTGTTTTTTGTAGTAAGATGCATGTTTATCATTGCATGGCAATAAATCCTTTTAAAATCAGCGAATTGTGGCATTATCTGTAGTCTTAATTAGTGTTGAGATACCGCGCAGCTCTGCTGCAGGGTTATTCATTTCTAAAAACATTTTTGAAGCACTAAATTTTAGTGCTTTTTTTATTTAGATGTTTATCAAAGGTTTCAAAACAGCGATCGCATCATTGATGGAACGTATATTCTCAAAAGACAATGTTAATTTTCCGTTGCTCTCTTTCATTTTACAAGCACGTCCATTTTGTTGCACGAATTTTAAAACTTTAGTAAAAATTTCACTTTGATAATAAGGAGAGTTTTGATTCTGAATAAAATAACCCGTCATACGATTGTTCTTCAGTAACAATTTCTCAAACCCTATCTCCATAGCCAGCCAACGCAAACGAATGGTAAGAATAAGCTCAATTGCTTGTTCAGGAACTAGCCCAAAGCGGTCGCGCAACTGTGTTTCAAATTTCAACAATTGTTCTTCAGTATTTGAGTCATCCAGTTCTCTATATAGATTCAAACGTTCTGTAATATTATTTACATAGTCATCAGGAATCAAAATTTCCATGTCAGTGTCAATCGTGCAATCGGAAAGAAATTTGTTATGATGTTGTTGTGTGAATTTTTGAGAGCCGCCAACATCCGTTTCCCTTAGTTCTTCATGCTCTATTCTTAATTCCATGATCGCTTCATTCAGGATTTTTTGATACATCTCAAATCCGATCTCATTTATGAAACCACTTTGTTCACCGCCTAATAAATTTCCTGCTCCACGAATATCAAGGTCACGCATAGCGATGCTGAACCCACTTCCAAGATCCGAAAATTCTTCGATAGCTTTTAATCGTTTTCGTGCTTCAGGAGTTAGCAATGAAACAGGGGTGGTGAGCAAATAACAAAATGCTTTTTTATTAGACCGTCCTACTCGTCCTCGCATCTGATGCAAGTCGCTTAAGCCGAACATATGTGCCTGATTGATGATAATAGTGTTTGCATTTGAAATATCTAAACCGGCTTCAATAATTGTTGTTGCCACCAACACATCAAATTCTCCTTCTACAAAATCGAGCATCACTTGTTCGAGTTTGTCTCCTTCCAATTGCCCGTGCCCGATAGCCACTTTTGCATCAGGACATAATCGTTGAATCATGCCGGCCACTTCCATAATATTTTGGACACGATTGTGCACAAAAAAAACTTGTCCGCCACGCGAAATTTCAAACGAAATAGCATCACGGATAATTTCTTCATTAAATGTATGCAACTCTGTTTGTACAGGATAACGATTCGGAGGCGGAGTGTTTATAACGGAAAGGTCACGTGCTCCCATCATCGAAAATTGTAAGGTGCGGGGAATAGGAGTTGCAGTGAGCGTTAGTGTATCGACATTTGTTTTGAATGTTTTTAATTTATCCTTTACTGCTACACCAAATTTTTGTTCCTCATCGATTATTATCAATCCAAGGTCTTTGAATTTTACTCCTTTCCCAACAATGCCATGGGTGCCGATTAATATATCTACTTGTCCTTTTTCAACTTTTTCCAAAGTTTCTTTTTGTTGTTTTGCAGATTTGTATCTGTTTATATAATCGACAGTGCAAGGAAGGTCTTTTAACCGTTCTTTAAATGTTTTATAATGCTGTAAAGCAAGGATTGTTGTAGGAACTAATATTGCAACTTGTTTACTGTCGCTTACAGCTTTAAAGGCAGCACGAATTGCAACTTCTGTTTTTCCGAAACCAACATCACCGCATACGAGCCTGTCCATAGGCCATTCGCTCTCCATGTCTTTTTTTACATCGGAAGTGGATTTTATTTGATCCGGCGTATCTTCATAAATAAAAGAAGCTTCCAATTCATTTTGCATATATGTGTCAGGGCTGAACTGAAAACCTTTTAATGCTTTCCGCTTGGCGTACAATTGGATAAGATCGTATGCAATTTCTTTTACTTTTTTCTTGGTCTTTTGTTTAAGTGTAGCCCAGGTATTTGTGCCAAGTTTATTTATTTTCGGTTCGGATCCTTCTTTTCCTGAGTATTTTGCAATACGATGCAGCGAGTGAATGCTGATATTAACTATATCATAATCTTTATAAACAAGTCGGATGGTTTCTTGTGTTTTACCATTTACTTCAATGGTTTCCAGTCCGCCATAACGACCGACACCATAATCAATATGCGTCACGAAATCACCGGGATTCAATCCTTTTAATTCCTTTAATGTAAGTGCTTCATTTTTTTTATTGAAGCTGCTTTTCAAACGAAAACGATGATAGCGATCAAAGATCTGGTGGTCTGTATAACAAGCAATTTTTAATTCATTATCAATAAATCCTTCGTGTATCGAAAGTAGAATAGGAGTGAAGATTTCGGGGTCTTCGCTTTTTTTCGGAGCGATATCTTCGAAAATTTTATACAAGCGTTCAACTTGTTTCGGAGTATCAGAAAAAATAATATTTGCCAAGCCATTACGAACATTGCTTTTGAAGTTATCGTTCAGGTAACTGAAATTTTTATTGAAACTCGGTTGAGGTGAAAAATTATAGGTAATAATTTTCGTTGGCGACAATGAAAAATGATTTCCAAACTCCACAACAGGAAATCCTAATACTTGTTTTGTAAAAACATCTTTGTGGATGTATAATTCGTTGGGTTCAAGTTGTGCGATCACCGAATCAAGTTTACTGAAGGATAGTTCGGCTTGGGCAAATGCATTTTCGATCCTGTCGACAGTTAATTGAAAATGCTTGAACCAAATAACAGAATTTTCGGGAATGAATTCCAAAAATGTTTGCCGGCTTTCCTGCAATAATTTTGTTTGCACATTCGGAATGATGTTGCAATAAGTAACTGTTTGAACGGATAGTTGCGTTACAGGATCAAAGCTTCGGATTGAATCCACTTCGTTTCCAAAAAATTCAACACGGTATGGATTATCATTTGAAAAAGAAAAAATATCTACAATCCCTCCACGAATGGAAAATTGTCCCGGCTCGACTACATAATCAACACGTTCAAAGCCATATTCATTTAAAACTTCTGCAATAAAATCGATAGGGATTTTTTCTCCCTGTTTTAATTCTAATGTGTTCTTTGTTAAATGTGTTTTTGTAACAACTTTTTCAGTTAATGCTTCAGGGTAAGTGACAATGCAAATGTGTTTTTTACCGGTATTGATCTTGTTTAATACTTCTGCGCGTAATAAAATATTTGAGTTGTCAATTGCTTCGTGTTCATATGGCATTCGGTAAGAAGCAGGAAAGAATAAAACATTTTGTTCGCCCAATAGATTTTCAAGGTCGTTTAGAAAATAGGCGGCCTCTTCTTTGTCGGGAAAAATTAATAAATTGGTTTTATGTATGTGCTGATAAGCAGATGCAGCAATGAAAGACAGCCCTGATCCGATGACACCTTTTAATTGAATGCGCGTAGCATTCCCCTTCAATTCCTCTGTTAGTAGTAAATTGTTACTTGAATCACCATACTTACGTAAAATATCTTCCTTCGTCACAGCAGTCTGAGACTGTTTTTTATTTTTGTTCAATTATGAAACTGAACTTTTCAATTTGATCTCTTCTCTTTTTACGAGTTGACAATCTAGTATGTCATTTTGAGCCTATGTAATGATGCAGACTCTTGCTGAGAAATTTTATTCGTATTTCTTCGAATAGAATATTCTGTTAAGAAGCATTTACCTCTGAATACTTTTTCATGAACTCACAGGCCATATCTACCATGTCTGCCGACCCAAGGAATAAAGGAGTGCGCTGGTGTAATTCTTTCATATCCAATTCCATGATACGTTCCTTACCATTACTAGCTTTCCCACCGGCTTGTTCAATAATAAATGCTAAAGGATTGCATTCATAAAGCAAGCGCAATTTCCCATTTGGAGATTTCGCCGTTGTTGGATAAATATAAATCCCTCCAATGATCAGGTTACGGTGTATGTCAGCAACGCCGGAGCCTATGTATCGTGATGAATATGGTCTGCTGGTTGCATCGTCTTCTTCCTGACAATATTTAATATATTTTTTCACTCCATCAGGAAAGTGAACATAATTACCTTCATTTATGGAATATACTTTGGCAGATTTAGGTGTTTGCATATTTGGATGCGATAAACAAAATTCTCCTATCGAAGGATCCAGCGTAAATCCGTTAACTCCTTTCCCAGTTGTATATACCATCATGCAAGAGGAACCGTAAATAACGTATCCGGCAGCTACTTGCTCCGTTCCGCGTTGCATAAAGTCTTCATAGGTTCCCGGTCCGGAAAGAGAGGTTCTTCTATAAATCGAGAATATGGTTCCAATTGAAACATTTACATCAATATTGGAAGAGCCATCCAGAGGATCCATTGCTACAACATATTTCGCATTTTTAGAAACCTCGTTATCAATGGTTATAATGTCTTCGTTCTCTTCGGATGCGATTGCGCAGCATTCGCCACCAACACTTAGTGCCGCAATAAATTGTTCATTAGCATAAACATCCAGTTTTTTTACATTTTCTCCCTGAATGTTAATTTCTCCTGCATCACCTAATATATCAGCTAAGCCGGCTTTTGTCACTTCACGATTAACAATCTTTGACGCGATAGCGATATCACGTAATAGTCGCGATAACTCCCCTTTTGCATATGGAAAATCAGCTTGTTTTTCAATAATAAATTGTCCTAAAGTTTTAACTCTGCTCATTGTCTATTTATTTCTTATTTACACAAATATCGCAATATTTTTGGATGATAAAAACCAAAGAATTAAATAACTTTGTGGCTATGAATATTTCGATTAGAAAAGGAATTGAAATAGACTTGCCACAAATTTTAAATTTGATACAGGAATTGGCAACTTATGAAAAAGCTCCTGATGAAGTGGCTGTTTCTGTTGAAGAAATGAAGAGAGACGGATTTGGAAATAATCCCATCTTTAATTTTTTTGTTGCAGAGCAAGATGGTAAAATAGTTGGTATGGCTTTATATTATATAAAATATTCTACATGGAAAGGCAAATGTGTTTTTTTAGAAGATATTATTATCACTGAATCTCATCGGAAGTATGGAATTGGTAAAAAATTATTTGATAAAGTTGTGATAGTGGCTAAAGAAATGAAAGCCAGAAGAATGGAGTGGCAGGTTTTGGAGTGGAATGAACCTGCATTAAATTTTTATAAAAAGCTGAATTCAAATTTTGATGCCGAATGGGTGAATTGCAAATTGACTGAAAAACAAATTCAAGAATATAATTGATTTAAAATGAAAATTTTCAAATTTGGTGGAGCGTCTGTAAAGGATTCGAAGTCTGTTAAAAATGTTGGAGAGATATTAAAAGGATTTCCTAAGGAAAATATTATTGTGGTAGTCTCTGCAATGGGTAAAATTACCAATGCCTTAGAGCGATTGACGGATGCTGTTTTCTTTAAAAAGGAAAATGCTGTTGTTGTATTGAACGAAATAAAGAAATATCATTTTGATATAATAGGGGAATTATTTTCAAATAATGAGCATGCAATTTATAATGAGATAAATAACACATTTGTAGAATTGGATTGGGCCATTGATGATGAGCCAACGGAAAATTATAATTATGAATACGATAAAATTGTAAGTCTTGGAGAGATCATTTCTACAAAAATTGTAAATGCTTATTTAAATGAAGCAGGAATTAAAAGTAAATGGGTGGATGTGCGCGATCTGATCCAAACAGATAACACGTATCGTGAAGGAAAAGTAGATTGGGACTTGACTCAGTCGTTGGTGAATGAGCGGTTGATCCCAGTTTTTAAGTCCCCCTTAGAAGAGCCTGTCCTGAGCTTGCCGAAGGAGGGCAAGGGGGATGATTCAAAAATCATCGTTACACAAGGATTCATTGGCGGGACGTCTGAAAATTTCACAACGACACTAGGACGTGAAGGTTCAGATTACACTGCGGCGATCCTCGGTTTTACAACTAATGCCGAGAGCGTTACGATCTGGAAAGATGTGCCCGGAGTTTTAAATGCGGATCCGAAATGGTTTGATGAAACTAAAAAGCTGGAACAAATTTCATATCAGGATGCGATTGAATTGGCTTATTACGGAGCGACTGTAATCCATCCAAAAACAATTAAGCCATTACAGAATAAAAAGATCCCGCTTTATGTAAGATCATTTTTGAAGCCCGCCGAAAATGGAACGGTTATCAATGATGTGCAATCTCCCTTGCCAATTCCTTGCTTTATTTTTAAGGTAAATCAAGTTCTGTTGTCTATTTCTCCAAAAGATTTTTCATTCATTATGGAGGAAAATCTGAGCGAAATGTTTAATCTGTTTGCCGAAAAACAGGTAAAAGTAAATGTGATGCAAAATTCTGCGATCAGCTTTTCTGTTAGCGTCGATAATGATGAACGCAAATTACCGGATCTGATCAAGACACTTCAGAAGCAATATCGTGTTTTGTACAACGAAAATTTGGAATTAATTACAATTCGTTATTACGATCAGGCGACCATAGACAGAGTTACAATCGATAAAAAAGTATTGTTGGAAGTGAAGAGCAGATACACCGTGCAATTGGTGGTAAAGCCGATGGTTTAATGATTTCTCGGTTTTATTTTGAATGACATGTCATTCAGAAGTGCGAGGTTATGTTGAGCCTGTCGAAACATGTGCGATGGTTCATACGCTGTCGCAAGGAACAACTAGATTCTATATCTTGACATTCATCCTGAAATTATAAAATTAAAATTTTCTCTGCCAAAATCTTCGCAATTTTCATATTGCTTTCCTTTGTCCAACCAGCAATGTGTGGCGATAAAACAACATTTTCAGATTGTATCAAATATTGAAATGCTTCAGGAAGTTCATTTGTATTCAATGCTTCGAATGACGTCATCTCGTATTCTAAAACATCCAGACAAGCACCTAAGACCTTTCCTATTTTTAAATTTTTAACAAGGTCTGAAGTGTTTAAACATTTTCCTCTTGCTGTATTGATGATATATACGTTTTTTGAAAATTTATTGATAAAGGAATCGTTGATCAGATAATTTGTCTCTTCTGTGAATGGCGTATGCAAACTCAAAACATCTGCTTGTTCAAAAATTTGTTCAAGGCTGCATTCCTTGATAAAAGAGTTCCCGAAACCGTTCTTGTATTTATCATAAACCAAAATATTCACACTAAAGCCTTTTAACCGTTCAGCAAAAGCAGAGCCCATATTTCCATAACCGATAATTCCAACAGTCTTCCCCATCAGTTCTACTCCACGATTTCCTTCTCTTATCCATTTCCCTTCACGTACTTCTTTATTTGCTCTGAATAAATTATTGAATAATGAAAGTAGCATCGCAATAGCATGTTCGGCAACAGCATCACGATTTCCTTCCGGTGCATGGAAACATTTTATTCCTTTACTTTCTGCGTAGGATACATCAATATTCTCCATTCCGGCTCCGGCACGGGCAATAAATTTTAGATTGGCAGCTTTATCAATAATTTCTTTGGTAATTTTTATTTTGCTTCTGACAATAATACCATCGTATAAATGAATATTTTTTTCAATCTCTTCTTTTGTCCAATTATAATTCAGGTCACATGTGTGACCTGCTTTTTCGAGCATCTCATGTAACAATGAATGGTTGGAATCGATGAAGAGAATTTTCATTTATGAAATAAAAGGGTTCTAGCCTATGTGTTTAATGTTTATACAAATGTACTATAGATTTTTTAACGCTACTTTAATACTTTTTTGATCTGAATTTTATTGATTAGAACGTGAAAGTAAAATTAGTAAATAATTCCAGGAAAGAAATTTAGAGTTTTTTTTCAAATGAATAGAATAGAAAATCCTATGTCAGTTATTTAGGATGCACAGATTTCAATCACAGGCATCAACAAGGTTGTTAAATAATTTAC
This sequence comes from Bacteroidota bacterium, assembly GCA_026391935.1. Classification (GTDB taxonomy): domain Bacteria; phylum Bacteroidota; class Bacteroidia; order 2-12-FULL-35-15; family 2-12-FULL-35-15; genus 2-12-FULL-35-15. The sequence continues at coordinate 11,141 of JAPLDC010000030.1, forward strand.
AATAGAACACCTCTTAAGGTGCTGAAGAAACTGCCGGATCCAAGCCAATGCGTTTTAAGAAAAGTGGAAGTAATGAACCCATCAATGTTCCCCATAATACAACCCCGACAAGCGAAAAGCTAACTGTGCAAGCAATTAACATCCAATGCGGACCATAGCTGCTGATGAAATAGGACCATAATCCTACTCGTGCAAATCCGATTATTCCAAGAATTAATCCAATAACCAATCCTGTCGAAAATTCTTTTTTTACAATTTTCCACCAATCGCGGATAGTGATCTCACCTAAAGCTAAGGCTCTAATAATTAAGGTGGAAGCTTGTGAACCACTGTTACCACCACTAGAAATGATCAAAGGAATGAACAAGGCAAGAATTACAGCCTTCGCAATTTGATCTTGGAAAAAGGCCATTGCTGTTGCAGTAAGTGTTTCACCAAGAAATAAAATGATTAACCAACCGGCACGTTTTCTGATCATTTGTAAAAATGGTGTACTCATATAAGGCTCTTCCAAAGCCTCCATCGCACCCATTTTTTGAACATCTTCCGTTTCTTCTTCTCTTCGAACATCAACAACGTCATCAACTGTGATACGACCAACTAACCTTCCCAAAGCATCTATAACAGGCAATACGACCAAATTGTATTTGTCCATGATGTTGGCTACCTCTTCTGCATCTTCATCTACTACATAAATAGAATAAATATTTTCAACTACATCCGCTTGTGCGCGTATTTCTCTTACACAATCAATGGCGCTTGAATTCAAATGAACCCTTACTAACTCAGTTGCCATTAAACCACCTGCCGTATTCTCGTCAAAATTCAAAAGGTCAACAATGTCGCTAGCTTGCTCACTATCTTCCATGTGCGACAATACTTCATCCTGGACAGAATCTGGTAATTCAGCGATAACGTCAGCCGCATCATCTGAATCCATATTGTCGATGTGCTCAGCAATTTCTTTAGATGTCAGCGAAGCTAAAAAGTCTTCACGAACAGAATCATCCAATTCTACTAAAACATCGGCAGCAATTTGTTCATCCAATTGTGTATAAACATATTTTGCTTCTTCAATTTCAAGTTTATTGAATATCTCTGCAATGTCGGGAGGATAAAGTTCTTTGAAGTGTTCATGAACAAACGCTCCGTTGTGCGCACTGATGGCTTCACGGAGTTTTAATAAAAATTCGTCTGTTAATTCAAATTGCACCTGATAATAATTTTACTGTTATACGGGGGCAAAGGTAATATTTAAACGTATCGGATAAACGATAATTGGAAATTTAACAATCTGTTAAAATAATCGACTTATTGGATTTATGAAAAAGTGATTGAAAGGAATAACATTATTATTCCGCAAAGAAAAGAGGCCAATATAAGAATCAATCCCAGCTTTACGTTTTTTATTTTCCCTCTGGAATAAGCGCTGATAAACCAGCTGATTAAGAGGGTTAAAAGAAGGAACAGTAATCCAAAAATAATATCCATTTTTTTATTATTAAGGATTCAAAAGTATAAGAATTAAGAAAATAATAAAATGATATATGGCATATTTTATTGGACCTCTACCATATTTGTTAATGCCACAAAGTCAGCCACCGACAACTCTTCTGCTCGCTGGGTCAAATATTTATGATCCAAAAATTCGGGTTTCAGTTTGAATGCCTTAATGGAATTACGTAAAGTTTTTCTTCGTTGATTGAATCCTGCTTTTACAACTTGTTTAAATAGCTTTTCGTTGCAATCCAATTGCTGAACAGTATTTCTGGTTAAGCGAATTACCGCTGACTGCACTCTAGGAGGAGGATTAAAAACACTTGCATCAACAGTAAATAAGTATTCGATATCATAAAATGCCTGAAGCAAAACACTGGTAATACCGTATGTTTTATTTCTTGGTTTTGAAGCAATCCGTTCCGCTACCTCTTTTTGAAACATGCCAACTACTTCCGGGACTTGATTTTTATGGTCTAAAACTTTAAATAAAATCTCTGTGGAAATGTTGTAAGGGAAATTTCCGATAACCGCAAAGGGATCATTATTAAACAGATCATTAAAATCTAATTTTAAAAAATCACCTTCAATAATTTTATTTTCAAGACTCGGATAATTTTCTTTTAAAAAGGCGATGGATTCTCTGTCAATATCAATAATATGGGTTTCGTATGCAGTTTCCTTGATCAGGTATTTTGTAAGCACACCCATTCCCGGACCCACCTCGATTACTTTTTTATATAAGGAAGTATGCTTTAAACTTTTTACAATATTCAAAGCAATGGTTTCATCTTTCAGAAAATGCTGACCTAAATGCTTTTTAGCTCTTACCTCTTGGTTCATTCGTTTATTGGGATTCAGTTTTTTTGTTGTGCTTATAAAACTTCTAATAAAGTTCGGAATGCAACAAACTTGTTTGCATATCTGTCGGCAACCTCTTTTTGTAAACGAGGTGCATGTATGCTTTGGTATTCTTTCAAATCTTCCATGTTTTTGCATGTATATTGAAAAGAGTAGGTGATTCCTTGTTCCTCATCTACCAATACTTTGCATAATTTATTTTCAATAAAAAAACCTGTTGCCATCACATCCGGAATGTGTTTTGTTTTCATCCAGTGCAACCATTCATCATGCACATCCTTGTCAATGTTTACTGTTACGTTGTAAATTATCATATTGTAAAGCCTAAATTTTTTGTCATCCTTAGTGTAGTCGAAGGGCTAATTAATACTATCACCTCTTAGTTTTCTGAAACGTTTTCTTGCTTCTACAACATATAAACTATCAGGATATTTTTCCATTAATTGTTGGTATAACTCTTTCGCCTTATCCAAATTCTTAAACTGATTTTCGTTAAGATCTGCGAGTTTAAACATTGCGTCATCACCTAAAATATCATCTCCATAATTTTTTAATAATTCTTCGTAAAATGCTGCAGCTTCATTGTATTGAAGATGTTTTATAGCGATCTGAGCCTTTTTATAAAGTATTTCATCAGCTAAAGCATGATTTTGGAAAAGGGTATTTATCGAATCCAATGTTATTTTTGCCTGATCATCTTTATTTTGAAAAGCTAACAAATCGGCACGGGCATAAATTGCTAATGGTGCTTCATTGGAATCAATCGCCAAGGCATCGCTTATCAATAATGATAGTGCCAATGCATCATTTGCAATTAATTTTGCAGTAGCACCCTTCAATACATCTAATTGTGCTTGTGCCCATTTGAAATCGCCTGTGTAATAAGATATTCTGGCCACTCTGAATTTTGCTTCTTGCCCGATCTCATCATATTTAAATGCTTTTTCAACCTGAGAATAACGTAATGATGCCTCCCAAATATCACCTGTCATTAATAAAATATCTGCTAATTCTATTTTGCACTCCGCTTGCGTAACAGCAGGTAATTGCGGAAGTTGGATCGCTTCTTCTAATAGTGCTTTTGCATCATCAGTTTTGTTCAGATAGAATGCCTGAAGATGTGCTAAATTTTTTAAGAGAGGAACAGTACTTGCTGATTTACCTAATTCAGCAATTGTAGAGATGTAATTTTTTTCCAACTCAGTTAGGTCGAGTGGTGTATAAATTCCTTTTGTAACTACTTTTTGATAATAAACATTTAATAATTCGATGCGTGCATTGGTATAATAATATACTTCAGGTCCTTTCGAGATCACATAATTAAAAGCTTTTATGGCAACATCATACGCTTCATTTTGAGAAAATAATAATGCCAAAGCCATAACTCGGTTGCCTTCTTCTTTTTTTCTTTTGTCTAATGCTTTTGCCTGAACAAATGCTCCTTCCCAGTCTTTCAATTGAATTTGCATCCAAATTAATAATTCAGAGTAAATGGTTTTATCCGGGTTTTTAGAGATCCTTCTGAGTAGCTCGGTCTTTACAAGTTCATTTTGTTTTTGATCTGCGTCACTTCCAAAGCTTGACTGTAATGCATTTTGCACACTTTGAATATACGAATCCTGAAGTTCCAATACATCCAAATATTCATTGATCATAGCTATTTTGTCTCCTTTGGTATTGTATACATCAGCCAACTCAAAACTGTAGGGGTAATTATTTTGAGAGATCTTTCTTCCTTTTAAATAAGTAGAAATAGCAAAATCATATTGGCGAATTGAAATAAACGAATTTGCAACGGCAAATACCTGGTCATCCATTTTAATTGCCTTCACAGCCGATTCCCAGGTTGATCTTGCTTTTTCGGGTTCCTCCGAACGCGTATAAACTGTCCCCAGGTCTACAATAAAATTTGGTGCATCCGGATTTTGTTTGATCTGTTTCTTGACGATCTTTTCTGCTTTCTTGAAATCCTTTGTTTCTAACAAACAATTCAGATAGGGCTGATAAAAAATTTGAGGAGATTTTTTATTGTAAAGTTTCTCATAGTAATCCAATGCTTTATCAAATTCTTTGTTCTGATAAAATTGTGATGCGAGTTGTTCATCCGTTGATGGTTGAGCAAAAATATTTTGGTTCACAAAAATGAACGCGAAAAAAAATAATATATATTTTATATATTTCAAGTTTTTATCTTAATTCTTGGTTCCTGAATCTGTCTGCTATTTTTTATATCCAATTATTTCCAACACCACCGCTTTTGCTTCAATCTCTAATCCGTTGCGTAAAGTTAACAAACTTCCTTGTTTTAAGTGCTCCCCAAATCCATGTGGTGCATAAAGTACTGCATTGAGAACCGCTGTTTCGCCTTGCTCTATTGGTTTTTTGTATAGTTCAATCTGGCATTCCGTTGAATAACTTTTTGCTCCTTGAACATATGCTTGCGGTCGATAAATACCCATTAATTCGTAATGGCTCACATTCTCGACCAACAACTTTACAATGAGATATTTTTTTAAGTAGATCATATTAAAGAGTCAAGAGTTTAGATCCAAGAATCAGGTTGGTTTGTAAAGAATATTTTATCTTGTCTCTTGGTTCTTGTCTCTACAAACTTTTCAAAATTTCCTTTTCAACCTCTTCACTATTCCATTTTTCTTCAATATCAGGAAAACTCGACATCACTTTTTTTATTATTTCATCCTGAAGATTCCCTACCCGGTATGCTTCGGAATATCGAATGTGACTGAATGTTACCTGGCTATATACCGGCATCCATTTGTCCGGGTGTTTCGTTGAAAAGTGCGATTCGATTTTCTTTTGCAATTGAAATTTTGGGTCGGCAACAAGATCCCGCATTACGAGATAGTTTTGCAAGGATAACTCCTGCACCCCATCACCATCCGGTTTGCGCAAAATTTGATATTCTTCAAATACTTTGTTCCAGTCTTCATTGTGTTTTTGCATCAATTGCCACATCACTGTGCAATCTTCAAAGCCACAATTCATACCTTGTCCGTAAAAAGGAACTGTAGCATGTGCTGCATCTCCCATCAATGCTGTCTTCCCATGTGTCCATGGGTAGCAACGGATAATGGCTAATGCCGATAGCGGGTGATTTCCCCATGCGTCTGCGATATTGGGCATCATTGCATAGAAATCGGGAAAGGTAGTTTTGAAAAAATCGTTCACATTTTCTTTTGTTTTTAAAGATTCAAAAGATTTATCGCCCTTCATAGGCATGAACAAGGTACAAGTGAAAGAACCGTCTTCGTTAGGTAACGCGATCAACATAAATCTTCCGCGCGGCCAAATGTGTAAGGCGTGTTTTTCTATTTTATAGGATCCATCAGCATTTGCAGGCAACAGAATTTCACGGTAACCATCTTCAATAAATTTCTGGCTATAATCAAATCGATCGAGTTTTTGCATTGCGTTGTAACGAACAGCTGAAAATGCACCATCCGCAGCAAATACAACATCAGAATGATATTCTTTTTTTTCTTTTGTTTCAGTATGTTCTGTATATACAATTCCCTTTTCAAGATCAACATCTGCGCAGCGTTCGTTATAAAATATCTGCGCCTTTCCTACTTCCTCAGCAATGCTCATCATTCTTGCATTCAATCCTCCGCGGGAAACAGAATAGATCGCTTGTCCGTCTTTTCCGTAAGGTTGAAACGATAAATTTCCTTTCAGGTCGTGCATCATTCTTCCGGGCATTGCAATTGCAATTTTTCTGATCTCATCGCCAATACCCACTGTATCCAATGCTTTCCAACCTCTGTCGGATAATGCCAGGTTTATAGATTTCCCTGCAGATATTTCTGCTTTGCGGATATCTGGTCTGCGTTCCACAATTGTAACTTTGTATCCTGCTTTGGATAAATATACTGCCCAAAGTGAACCTACTAATCCTGCTCCTACAATTGTTGCTGTTTTATTATTCATACTTATTATTTATTTCAATTTAAAAATTCGTTTTACAATGCGCTCTTTAATATCTCTCCGAATAGATATACATCTTCAAAGGAATTGTACAAAGGTACTGGTGCACAACGGATAACATTTGGTTCGCGCCAATCGGAGATCACTCCTGCCTCTGTTAATTTATTGAAAAGTTCTTTTCCTCTTCCGTGTGCTACAATTGACAATTGACAACCTCTTTGTTTTTTATCGCGTGGCGTGATTATTTCCAGTTTTTCTGTCAGCGATTTGTTTAACTCATCGATAATGAATTCCAAATAGCCTGTTAGTTTTTCTGTTTTGGAGAGTAAGGCATCCATTCCTGCATCAGTAAAAATGTCAATTGAAGCTTTGTGAGCTGCCATTGATAAAATAGGTGCATTGCTCATTTGCCAAGCCTCGGCTGTCGGCATAGGAACAAAACCTTTTTCCATTTTAAAACGTGTGTTTTTATCGTGACCCCACCAACCTGCAAAACGAGGAATAGAGGGATCATTTAAATGTTTTTTGTTGATGTAAATACCTGAAACACCACCGGGACCTGAGTTTAAATATTTATAACTGCACCAGCATGCAAAGTCAACGTTCCAGTTGTGCAGCTCTAATTTAATATTTCCGGCTGCATGTGCTAAGTCGAACCCTACAAAGGCTCCTGCTTTGTGACCCGCTTCTGTGATGCCTTTCATGTCAAATACCTGCCCGTTATAATAGTTCACTCCACCGATCAAAACAGTTGCTAGAGAATCTTTGTTTTTTTCGATCGCAGTAATAATATCTTCATGACGGATGCAAACTTCGCCACTGCGGGGTGCAACTTCTATGATCGCATTTTCGGGATCTAAACCGTGAAATTTCACTTGTGATTCTAATGCATATTGATCGGAAGGAAAAGCTTTTGCTTCACATAAAATTTTGTAACGTGTTTTTGTTGGGCGGTAAAAGCTCACTAATAAAAGATGTAAATTGAGTGTCAATTGATTCATCACAACTATTTCATCCGGCAGTGCACCAACAATTTTTGCAATGGGTTCGGCAAATTGTTCATGGTAGGAAAGCCAAGGTTTGCGTGCATGAAAATGACCTTCTACACCGAAAGTAGCCCAATCTTCCAATTCATTTAAAACATAATTTTGTGTTGCTTTTGGTTGTAAGCCCAAAGAGTTTCCTGTAAAATATACTGTTTCGCGACCATGCATCATTGGAAAATAAAATTTTTCACGATAGCCTTTTAAAGGATCGTTTGCATCTTGTTGTTTTGCGAATTCTAATGTGTTCGTATAATTCATATATTTTAAATCTTGCAATTTGTTTATTTTTTCTCCAACGCAAAAGATTTT